>NZ_JAGGHR010000017.1:0-53924 GCF_024104075.1 Gilliamella sp.
CTTTTGCTTCAAGTTTAGCAACTTCCAATTTATCACTAAGCTCTTTGACTTCTTCGGCGTATGATTTTGTTGTGCCTTTTTTATTGCTTGCCTTAATTTTATTGTTTTCCGCTGACAACACTCTTAATTGTGCTATCAACGGCTGTAAAGCAACCGCTTGGTCATTTGTTAACTTAGTAAAGTTGGTTTGACCAAGTGCCAGCGCTACTAAGTCTTCCCTATACTCATTAGCTCTATCACCCAACGCCGAATAAAGCCCGTCCAAGACAAATGCCGCTTCACTATTTTCTTTGGCTTTCAACTTAGCAATTTCAAGCTCTTTGGATATGCTCGCAAGCTTTTTATCAATTTCTGATTTTGATGCGTCATCCCAGTTTTTTGCTAATTCCTTACCATTATTTACAAGCTTTGGTCCTATACGGGAAGCTAGTATGTCTTCAACTTCTGCTATTTGTTTTTGGGCTGCCAATATTCCGTCAAGAATTTCTTTTTCTTGTTCACGCTGTTTATTTCTAGTGACAAGAGCTTCATTTATTTGTTTTTCAGATGGAGGAACAAGAGTTTTCTTATCCAAAAGATCTTGTGTTGACTTCATTTGGACGCGCAATAACTTCAACTGCTCTTGTGCATTTTTTATATCTTTGACAGCTTCATCTTTAATAACAACTAATTTTTCATCAGCGAAAGAATTAAGCTGTTCAGAAAGTGCTTTCACTTTTCCAGTTAAACCAACAGCTTCTTCTTTTGCATTTTTTGCCTTTTCATAGAAATGGTACAGCGACATAGCCGCCAACATAGCAGCGCCAGCAGGTCCACCTAACAAAGCCATAGCAGACCTTAGACCATTGGCAGCTAAAGAAGTCGTTTTTATTGCTGTGTTTAACTGTGTTTGCGCTACTGCATGTTTGTTTGTTGCTGTAGCTAACTGGGCTTCAACCGCGATAAGCTGTTTATTTAATGATGTTTGGGCGCGTAAGCTATTACAATGCGTTTGAGCTAGAATAATATTCTGCTTCTGAACTTCTAACGCTCTGATGTTCTCGCTAATTCGCTCTATTTCGGCTTGAATTAAAACTTTTTCAGCTTGTGCTTGTCGAATATTTGCAATTGTTTGTTCGGCGCTCTGTTTGGTCACACTAGCTAGCGATGTGATGTATTTCCCTGCATAAATGGCAGCAAGCGCACCGACACCAGTCATCAAGATATCAACGTGCTGAGACATTAGAATCAGCGAATCAACTAAAACTTTGGTTGCGCCAGTTGAGTTATTAAGTTCACCAAAGTATTTTTTAAGGTTATTCGTAACACGGTTAAGCCCGTCAGTTACAGTATTTCGCATGTTGTCAGCAAGCGAATCTAGCTCAGCGTTAGAATCTATAAGCGCATCGGTAAAGGTTTGCATAGATAATTTGCCGTCAGTGGCTAACTGCCTTACGTATTGCTCTGTTATTTTCTCAGCTTCTTTTGTTGATTTGGCGTTCTTCTTTAGGTAATTGGATAATGTTCCCAAAACGCTAGGCATATGCCCAAATACAGTCATCGCATCAACGCCAGCAAGCTTACCTTTCATTTGCGCCTTGGTAAGGGCATTGATAGCTGATTCTGCGCCTATTGTGCTTGTTTTATTGATAGTCAATAAATCAGACATTGAGCCAATATAAGATAGCGTACCTTGCGTACTATATCCTAGCTCGCCCATCGAATTTGAAAGGCGAATATATAACTCTGATGATTCTTCAATTGTGCGACCGTTGCGGTCAGAAGTTGCTAGGAGCTGGTCTAAAATGTCTTTAGTTTGTGATGCGGTTGCGCCAGTGTTTTGTATACGGTCTTCTAGCTCGTTCCAGCTTTGTGCATAAGAAATAATTTGGTTAGAAACTAAAGCAGCAGATACAGCCTTAGCAATAGTAGTAAGCTTACCAAGTGCTCCTCCTGCGCTTTTTGCTGAGGATTCTAATTTATCTATGCCTTTTGATGCTTTCGCTCCACTATCACTTAATTCCTTAAGTTCTTTTTTTGCTTTGTCAGTTGCTTCTAGTAAGTCTTTTAGTTCTACGCTGCAAGTAATAGTAAAATCTTTGTCACGTGAAAAGTATGTCGTCATATAATAATCTCCTAATGATAAACGCGCGTTGGGGTTTGTAGTAATGATTGTTCGGTATATATTTTTATAGCTCTATTCCCCCAGTCGGTTATATGCCAAGGTTTACTATAAAAATTAATCATATCTTCGATAAAATGAAATGGGTCAGATTTTCTACCGTTTTCTGTACAAAATAGTGCTAGTTCAACTAACCCCGATGATAATTGTTCTTTTGTGATAGTTCCTGTGTAAGTGTCGCCATCATTAACAAAGGTAAATATGGTATTACCTTGTTTAGCTATCATTTCATTAACATAAGTTTCCGCTATAGCGTCAGCAAGTGATTTCAATGATTTCATTTTCTTTTATACTCCTTTAAGTTTTGGTTCTTCGGCTTTGGGTAGCCAATCTTGACTAGTATTGATATTAAGCTCTACGTTGGTCCTCATCCCTTTATTTGCTCTTTTACGCATGTAGTCTTTACCGTTTTCTTTCATTGCATAATTAAGCGATGTGCCAAATTGCGTCAGTGATAACGGATTGTTTAAACCTGTATTGCGGATGTATTCAATATAAGCATGATATAAATATTTTCGGGGGTTAAAGGGCATTATTCCCATATTGCCAATAAACATACCATTGGGATAATCAAGCGCATCAAGATAACTACAAAAATCCACCAAGTGGTCGGATTCGCGTTTAATCGCCGTCGCTTCGTCTGATTGTTGTTGCTGGTGTAGTCTTTCTTTAGCTTCTGCTGGACTGGTAAACTCATTTAATAGCAACCTCACAATTGAGGGGAGCTCTTGCTCTATTTTGCTAACCAAGTTTAAATCTCGCTCTTTTTCAGGGATGACCTCGCCAAAGTGAAAGATAACCCTACGCCGTGATATACCGCCGTTACGCTCGTTAAATCTCATTGCCTCGTTATTGATAACCAAAACTACCGCAGGGATTTTACAAGAATAGGGTTGCTTGTGTTTTGGGTCTATTGCGACTTCATCACCGCCAGTAATTGCTTTTAATCCTGCACCACTGCCCATATAACGCGGTTGGTCGGGTAGTATGACTAATGAGTAACCCACGATTAAAGCTCTATCCCTTGCCTTTTCTAAGGCGTCCATAGTGCCTATTACAGTATTGTTTTTACCTGATAACATCGTCGCAATTTCAGCAAAAACACTTTTACCGCTACCGCCTGCGCCTGTAACCTCTAAGAATAATTGCCAGTCATGGCGATTAGCCAATATCATATATAGCGCAGCTAAGATATTTTTAGCCTTATCTTGATTGCCTGATGCTCTTTTTAGCCATTTAGCGAAGTTGGGCGCGTGAGTATCAAAAGATTCATTTTCTTTGGCAGGGTAGTAATCAATATCATTACTGACTAATAACCAATCTTGCTTATTGTGAGGTCTAAAGGTTTGGCTTTTTAGCTCATATACGCCATTTTTAAAGCAGATTAAATCTTTCTGAGGTGTTCCCATTATCGGCAGTGATAACCTGAGCGATTCAACCGCTGAGCTAATTCGCATAGGGTTAAATGGTTCGCCTGATTGAGTGAATAAATCGGCTAGTGTTCGCATTAATAGTTTATCGCTTATAGGTTGCCATGCGTTATCTTGATAGTGATAGATTTCATCGGTAGTAAGATTAATCGCAAGGTTATTATCATAATATTGATTAAGCAGTTCGGCGCGTTGACTTGATGCCATTTGCGATAGGTTCATGCTTGATAACTCGTTTTGCATGTTATGTTTTGTCATGGTGGATAACTCTGGTTTTATGAGGTTTTTATTAAAATGAGCCAAAGCGTTATCGCTTCCAAATTGTTGCCTATAATCATCCCAATCACATTTATAATCTGTATCAGGAACGGAGTAATAACCATTTACCGCTTGAGCTGCCTCTATTGCTTTAGCTAAGCCCGTATTAGGGCTTTGACCAATATCGTTATCACCTGCAATAATGATTTTAGCGGTAGGGTTTAACTCACGAATGTCTTTAGCCACATGAATAAGATTGCCTGCGTCAATAGCGGATATAACAATAGACTGATGACGGAATTCCGCTATCGATATCCCTGTAGCCAAACCCTCACAGATAATAATTTCATTATGTGCGAGCAAATTTGCGCACACCTCGGCAGGTCTACTCAAAATTGAGGTGGCTAAAATAAAAGCCCCTTTTTTGCTCGAGCTTTTCATTAAGTGCTTGCTGCCGTCTAGCTCAATAAATTGACCGCCTGCGTATTCATTATGAAGATTCAGCATGGGCACAAAAATGCGCCCGTTATCTAACAAGGGTAAATCAAAGGTTAACCCTTTCTTGGTCAGGTAATCTGATTGCCCTAATGTTACTTTAGATAGCAAATACTCGACCTTTTTACATACGGGATTATCTGGTATGTTATCGTTATGTAATTGTTCGGAATCTATTTTTCTAAATGCGAGATTTTCCCGTATTTGGTTATTCTGATTGGATAGATTTAAACACTCCACTACTTTACTCGATGCTTCTTTAGCGTCGCATTGACAATAGTTTTTGATAAGCTCTAAGCCATCACCACTACCGCACTGGTTACAGATGTACGTACCTCTACCATTTTGGTTATCAAATCTAAATCTATCCTTACCCCCACAGACAGGGCAGGGGCAATGTTTGCCATTACCCACTTCAATACCTAATGATTGAAAGATATAATCCCATTTATCTACGGCTTGGGCTGTAATTTCATTGATTTTCATTACATCCCCCTTAATGAATTATCGCGCTAGATTCAGCTTTGATATCTTCGGCTAAATCAATAAATAACGTTGCAAGCATTTCTTGCCCGAATTGCGTTAGTGCCATAGGTTTATCGTCACTTTCGGCGTACATCTTTTTTAATAGCCCATAGGTGCGGTTTAATCCCTCACTTTCGCCAAAGTCTTCAATCAAGCATTCTTCAAGACTAACTTTTAACCCTAAAACAATTAAATCTTTGTCAATATCAATCTTGATACCCTCATGAATAAACACCTTGGCACCGTTTTTATTAATCTGCTCAATTAAAAATAAGCCTGCTATAATCGCCATGGTAGAATCAACGATACTATGATGAATTGCTGTTACTTCTTGCTGGTTATCCATGATTTACCCCCTTAATTTGTGTCATGTATCGCCTAACCTCGGGCGGTAGTCGCTTGGTGACATCGGCGAGTAAGTTAGGGATTTCATCCTTGCCAAAAGAAAATAGTGCTACATATTTGCCATTTTTAAGCCTTAATGCGGTAATAGTGCCGTCATCGTTATGGACAAAATCAAACTCTTTCATTCTTTGCCTCCTTGCGCTCGGTTTCGCTTCTAAATAGCTTTTTAGAATCGTTAATCAAGTCTGATACAGCATCAAGGGCATAGGCGCGTAACTCATCATTAATTGGCGTATCCGGATCACAATCCACCATTAAAAGCGTGGTGATAGCGTTGGCTTGTCCTAGTTTTGTATTGATAGTATTAATTGCGTCCAATGAGATATTAGCCATTATTCTTATCCTCCGTTAACCCGTACCCTTGTAGCTCATCAAAAGCTTGCTCTACTAAATCAACAATAACCCACAGTAAATTACTCATATCGGTTTGTTCGATAAAAGGCTCGTCATATCCTGCGCACTTATAATTAGTGTTATCCAAAGCGATTTTAGCCATGCTCCGAACTTGAATAAGTTTAGATTCAACATTACAAATTAACTGATCGTTATTCATGGCTGTAACCTCCAAAGCTTCTAGTGTCTTCAATGACTGGATATAAGCGAATTCTGGCAATAAAGATAAGGGATGATTTGCCTAGGCTTTTTCTAGCTTGTTGTTCTGTAGGAGCTAATGCCTCAAATACTTTGGCAGTAGTAAGGTCATAGAATTTAAATAGTTTGGTTTCACGATTACTTTTTTCTTTATAATTCGTTTTCAACATACTATTTACCTCCCTTACGGTTTTGTGTAGCATCAAGTAGGTTAATTTGATTTGAAGCGAAACAGGCAACATCTCTTAATTGTGCTAGTAAATAGCCAATATCGCGCATATCACTTTTAAGGTTCTGCTCGGAATAACTCTCATTTTCACTAGCCCAAAACATCAGGTTACCAATCGCACCTATTCCATATAGAATAGATTGCTGTAGTTCTTCAAAATGATTCTCAGCTTGTAATAAATGGTGTGTTGGAATATCTGCTTGATAGAGATTTAAAACAGAAATTAAATTAGATAGGTCAGGTTGCCCATTTTTAGGGCGTAGGGTATCATTACTATTAGCCATAGCATTACTCCGTTTAATGTTTGTGGTTAGATGCCTCGATAGTGTTGGTCGCACTTCGTGGCATTGCTTTTTAGTGGTATTATCCTTAATATGGTATAAACCATTAACTGATAATCTAACATAGTGGTATAAACCAATGCAAGAAGAAAATAAAAAAAGAAGTTTTGACCGTTCTAAGAGCACATCTAAAATAATCCGCTTTGAAGATGATTTACTTGAACTAATGGAAAAGCAAATACTACAAGAAAGTAGTAACTTTAGCGCATGGGTTAAGGATGCTTGTCGCGAAAAACTAGCTAAACTAGATAAGAAATAATCTTTTAACTTAATGCCACTGATTGGTGGTATTTGTTTTCCCATTCTCCTTTTTATGGACTCAAGAAACATACTTTTGAAATTCAACCCCATGCAATGATTAGTACGCATTAAAAAAACGGTTTTCACTGCGTACTTAGCGCGTACTTTTACACTGGTTTCCACTGAAATAGGCTTTTTTGACTGAAAACTAGAATTATTGCCAACCAAGAAGAATGATTTCGCGTTAATTCCGTTAAAATAGCAATTTAAGCGATTATTTAGGGCTTGAGTATATTGCCCTATTGCTAGGGCGTTAAATGGGTGTGTAGTCATCATAATTAAGCCACCTGTGCCATATGACGGATTAAATAAGCATGAGATAACTTTATTAGCTCGGCTTTTCTCTGATGATAGTCGTAACCAATATGGATTAATGTTATATTTGCGTTCTCAAGGTATGCGATATGGTTTAATTCAAATTCGTTTAGGTGGTCACGAATATTACCAGTAAGATTATTGGCTTTCTTGTATTTGCTTGATGTAGTACCTAATACGATGCGGTTAATCATATCGAATTCATTAGTAAATACGGTGTTATTTGCGCTTTTCCCCAGTGCTTTACGTTGCTCTGTTAAAGCGTCACACATAGGACGGCTATAATCTGCGACTTTTAAACGTGCTTTTAATCGATTAAGTGCTTTCTTTTGGATTGTTGGCGCGATTTCTTTAAGATGTTCTTCACAACGTATAAAGTACTTTCTTATTGCTCGTCCTTTCTCGTTATTTTCAATCATTGCTAATTCTTTAGCGGTTCCGATTGTAAGGATGTAATCTGTACTTTTACGATCTCCACCTCGCTTAGTTGTCCATTTTATTTGTTGTTCATTATTTGTACTTTGATTCCTGAATTCTGATGAATCAAAGATTAAAAAATCATCATTTTTAATAAGCCCATATTCTTTTATTCTTCCCTTTATCCATGTTGAAAAATCATTTCCTACTTTTAAGTAATTATGTAAAGCCTTTGCGCTAACTGTTTGCTGTAATTTACCGTTTAATTGTGTTTCGGTTACTGGTACTAAATTATTAAAATCTGTCATTTTTTATCTCCTAACGTGTCCGAAAATTCCCCGTTTAGCTAAATTTAGGCAAAGGGATACCGTCGGCTCAAAAATGAGCTTTGCTATAAAATCAATTAATTAAGCTGCTTTGCTTGGATAAAGTGCTAAAATTTGGCTGATATCTGATTCAGTTAATAAGCTATTTTCATAACTAAGAATCAGATTAACCACCTTTTGAGCATCTTCCTTATTGGCTAGGTAATAGCGATAGTGTGAGCCTATTCCGTCGGTATTAGGTTCATCCATTCGCTTTAATGTGATGCCTAACTTTCTTTCTAGTTCTGAACAGTAATTTCTACCGCTAGAAAGCCTACAGGTGCGTAATATTTCATTTTCGGTAATACCATTGTCACCAGTACACGCAATTAATAGGTAAGCTCTCGGCTTTTTGGGTAGCTTTTTATAATCAGATTGGCTATGATTGGAAGCGTCAAGATTCCAATGCAAGCCCTCGATTATTTCGCGATATAGAGGGTTTTGTTTTATCACCATTATGCTACCTCGCGGCGTTCTACTCTGCGAGATTCAAGCCAAGAGTAAATCTCATCAGCTCGATAGCCAACACGGCGCAAGCCTATTCTGATTTTTTGGGGAAAGGTTTCATCTTTCCGTTCCAGCGTATAAAGGCTAGTGTCGGATTTGAAGTGAAGTAAAGCTTTTACTTCTTTTTTGGATAGGATTTGATTGGTCATTAGCTATATTCTCCTGTATCTAAAAGATAGATATAGAATATAACTGTATAAACAGACATGCATTACATTAAATACTAAAATGTGCCATTAAACGATTTAATTGATTATTTAAAAAATAACTTATATTTTTCAGGAATTACTAATTCAAAAGTTTCACTACTTTTAATCGATGGTAATTTTAACCCAACTTGTCTTAGATAATTATCTATTGTTGATTTTGTTGGAATAATATTATTTGATTCTTCATTACTCAATAATTTAATGTAATTTATAATCTTCTCAGAAATTGTCGATACTTTACTAAAAGGATATTTTTCACGTGTAGCAATGCCTACATCAATACAAAATCTTTTATAGTAGTTTTCTGGCCGTCCCGTAGCTGCTTGCACTATATCAAGATCAGTTTTATTGTTAGTATCTCCTCCGTCTAAAAATAGGTTTATTTCTTCTTGAGTAATAAGTAAATCTTTTATATCCAGTTTTACTGGGTAGGAAGAGTTTATATTTACTTCAATAATATTATCTAAATCTTTAAATAGGGAATCCAAAAAAGAATTTGGGTTGTCCTCTGAGATTTGATTATAGATACGATCAGCAATAAAAAAGCTATTTCTTGGAAGTTTAAACTGTGAAATAGTTATTTCTTGTATAGGATACATTTGGTATTTAGAGAATTTTATTGCGAGTAGGGTGTTTATATTATTAATGTCAATATAATGATTGATAAATGGATATTTATAATTAAATGAATCTTTATCATTTTCTAATTTAAAAACCTCATCACGAGCAAATAAATCAGCAGTTATAAATCCATATTTTGTCTTTAGACTCTTTCCATAAAAATCATCGTGAACAAATAATTTTTCCAAAAATTCAAAACCACTATTTTGAGATGTATCTATTGATATTTCACCTAAAGTGGTTATTTTTTTATTATGGCTCTTATTATATCGGTAATCTGCTGGAAGAATATATTTCTTGGCGATGTTTTCAGTATAAAATACACATAATTCTATTTTTTTACAGAAGCAAAAATATAATAAATCTTCAATATCTATATAGTTTTCAGGTGATAACTTTTGATTTATTTTAATAACAGCTTTATCTAATGGATAAAATAACCTTTCAGGTAATGCCATACGCCCCTCACGCCCTAATAGATATGTGCGCCAGTTCGCTAGGGTTGCGAATGTTCGGGGATCAGCCTAGACGCAAATAATACATTAATATACAGTTAGGTACATTATAGCACTGTGTTTATATGCATTAAATGGGTTTTGGAGATAAACAAACCACCGAAGTGGGTTGGTGGATATGTATGATTACCAATTATTTTTGATTCTTGACTTCTTCTTTTAACTGAGAAATTACATTGCTGATAGAGTAAGGTATTTGAATATTATTCTCTCCAGCATCCAATAAAATATCTAGTAACCTTCGTCTTATTTCTAAATAAGATGCTGTAACACCTAGTATTATAAAATCTTCCTCTGTTACTTGTTTAAGAACACTATAATTATTTACTGAAAAATAGCATGAAATCTCATAAGTTACATTTAGATATTTTTCTGCAATATTTCCTTCATATTCTCTTGAGCAGGAAGCCATTAATGCAATATCTATTTGTATTAATTTATCACTTTTCTTTATTTTTTTAAAATTGCTTTTTATATTAAACCCTAAACTTAATTCATTAGAAATAAGCTGTTTTTTATTGTCTTTTCCATATTTACCACCCCCAATATGCTCAATATCTACATTTTTTGTAACAATTCCCTGTAAGGAGAATGAACTTAATATTTTATCCATGTTTATTCTCGTTTTGTAATTTTATTGTAAGATTATCTGAAACCTTAGTTCTAGTTGTTAGGGTCAAATTATTGAATGTTAAAATGTGACGTATATCTTTTGTTGATTCTATATATGCTATATACCTGGTTATAGCTTCTATAATAAATCCATTAACACTAACCCCTTGTTCTTTTGCATTAGATATGGTTTTAGAATAATTAATATTACTTAATCTCAGAGTCAATCTACCACCGCAATCATCACCATCATTTATAACTTTTGGTTTCGGAAATTCTAAACCCATGTTATCAAAAGCTTCTTTAGATGTAATTAGTGTATCTATAACTAGCTCTCTAACTTCATTGAAGGAGTCACCATATTCAATAACATCTGGAAGTTCTGAAACTCTACCTACATATAGAAGTCCTTCATGACAATTTTCTTGTCTTATAGTTATTGTATACATTTCAGGGTTGAAGTTAGCCATTCTCATTTATCTCCAATAGATCTTTTTCATATTTTTCCAATAATTTAATTATGTTATGAACATAACTTATTTTCATTGGTTTTTTAGGTGCATGTCCACAATCAATTGAAAAAGTTTTAAACTTGCCATCAGTAATAATAGTTAACTTTTTAAATGAAAAAATTTTATGTTGTGCAGATTTTCCAGTTGTCATAGAAAATCCAAGATCTGTTAAAAAAGACACTATCCCTGCTTTACCGTTACAAGAAATATTTGCTGTTCTTTTTTTTAAATATTCAATTTTAGATTGTATCATACTATGACATTACCTATAGTGTCACTAAAATAAATTTATTTTAATTGTTTTTTTCATCAAATAAAAACCGCTACAGCAGTTTGTTTTAATTAAAAATTGAAAGCGCTCATGCTTGTTGTTATTCTCTAGTATCAATACTACTAGAAAAAATAATTACATACATTTACAACCAGTTAGGTACATAATTATACATAAAACAGAAAAGAATTGAATAGTATTATTTTAGATACGGGATTTTCTAGTTTCTAGGTTTTGTAATCACTTTTAATGATTTTTTTATTTATTAATCAATCTAGGCACTAACTCATCAATGTAGTTACATTATGTCGGTAAGTACTTTCAATTCAGATTAATTTAGCCTGTTTCATATCAAAATGCTAAAGATACTTTTATAGTTGTCTTCATTATGAAGATATCTGACTTTTGCAATCAAGAAATAATTTACTTAAGCAATGGCTTCGATTAGTATCCATTATTTTAAAGCCTTTTCACTGGATACCTGAATGGATACCTATATAAGTACTAGTGATTATATATTAAATGGATTTTTGGGTATTTAAATTCCATATGAAGTGGCTCAATTTGAGCATCTAAAACTTGAGCAGGTAACAAGTTTATGCTCTTTGCTTGTCAGGCGGTTAAATCTTTTGGTTATGGCGCTACTAACTCAATACGCATTGGTTTGGATTTGGCTGTAATGCCACTACCCATAGATTGATGGTCTAATATCTGCTTTTCAGAATAACCATGATTAGCAAGCATCAATTTGGCAATACTTGCGTTAAACTCGCCTTTTAAGCCTTTATTAATTAACTCGACTTCTTGGCGCGCTTTGATAAGTTCTAACATGTCCTTAAATTCTTCGCTTGAACTCGCATAATTGTATAAACTTGACCTTGAACAGTTAGCATATAAAGCCAGTCCAGCCATAGAGGGAATGATTTCGCCATTTTTGATATAGCCCTGTTTATGCAAATACTCTTGCCCTAGTTTTAACATGTCCTTTATCTTTGATTTTCGCCCTGCCATATTGCCACCTAACTTACTAATAATAAGGCTATTATAATCCAATAAGGCGAATTATTAGATTGCTTTCTAACGTGTCCAAAAATTCACTAAGCCAACCAATAGGAGGGGGGTGTAAATTCCTACGACCCTATACGTTCTAAACCGCCCACTCTCATTCATTTTAACGCTAACCCGATTTTTTTAGTTTTTTTAATGTTACCTTTTCCGTAATCTCCCTGTATGGTGGAAATCACCATAAAGCATTTAGCCTTTTCCTCTAATAATAGCCCTGGATCAACCTTAAAATCATCATAACTTAACATTATGATTAATAATTATTTTATTTTAATAAAAAAATAGTGCCATATAAATATATTTATATTTCAATTGGTTAATTACAGGATCAAGATTATTTTTAAATGTGTATAGTAGTGAACAGTAGTGAATACTAGTGAATACCAAAAAATATATATAATAAGTATATAATATATTGATATATATAAATTAATATTAGGTTAGTGAATAGTAGTGAACACTTTATATTAAAAGTTTAAGATTATGGGGGGTAAGCATAAAAACAGCCTAATGACTGGGTAAGTAAAGGGTGACATTTGAAAAAACACCCCTCAGATATGAGGAGTGGTTATTATGGATAATTGAAGTTTGTAACCCAAATATGGGGCACGGTATGAATAGCGCGATATGGTTAATGATTAACTAGCTTTAAATTGCGGTTACCTGATAGTGAGAGATTTCCTTGGCTTGCTTGCTCAACAAAGTCACCCCACCAGTCAAGCATAATACGCTTTTGATGTTCATATTCTGCTTTGTTGTAGGCTCGCCTTACTGCGTTTTTATCTACATGCGATAACGCGCTTTCAATGACATCATAATTAAAGCCTTGTTCGTTTAAAGCGGTACTAGCTAAAGCTCTTAATCCATGCGCAACTAACTTATCTTTGTATCCCATGCGCTTTATTGCCATGTTAGCGGTTTGGCTACTCATTGGCTTGTTATAAGGCGGTCTTGCTGTTGGGAAAACAAACTCACTTTTATGATTAATAGATTTCATTATCTCAAGTATTTTTATTGCTTGCGGTGATAAGGGTATATTGTGAGGTCTATCCATTTTCATGCGTTCGGCAGGAATACTCCATAATTTTTTATCTAGATTAATTTCTTCCCACTTAGCCCCTACGGCTTCACTTGGTCGCGTTAATGTTAATAACTGCCATTCAATCACGCATCTAGTTTGCAATTCAATCTTTGCCATAGCTAAAGCTTGCATGAACTGCGGTAACTCAGTAGGGGGAATAGTTGGCTGATTTTTTACTTTCGGGCTATTAAATACGTCGGTGATTTTGGCTAGAGGGTTATTATCGATAATTCCCATATTGACAGCATAATACATTATTTCATTAATTCGCCTACAAACTCTTTTTACTGTTTCGTATTTATTATTGTTATTTAATGGCTGTAATGCGTTAATCGCTTTGATAGCTGTTACTTGGTTTATTGGAATATCTTTTATATAAGGGAAAACATGATTTTCTAATGAACGCCAAGCCTTTTTGAGCGTTTGTTCTTCTAAACCTTGTTCTGTTTTGAATTTGAACCATTTCTCAGCCATAGCGTAAAAGGTATTATTACAAGCTTCTTGCTTACGTTGTTCTTGTTCCGCTTTGTGATGTTGTGGATCTATACCTTGCTTTATTAATTCGCGTGCTTCATCTCGTTGTTTTCGTGCCTGCTGTAGCGATGTTTCTGGGTATTTACCGAAAGATAATAATGTCTCTTTATGTGATATTGGCTTTTTATATTTAAATCGCCATAATTTAACCCCTGTCGGTTTAACTAACAAAAAAAGACCTCCACCATCAAAATACTTTTTATCCTTACTAGTGGCTTTTAATGCTTTTATTTGTGTGTCAGTTAAGGGAGTAGTTTTTACAGCCATTTTTCACCTTTGGGGGTACGCAATAATAGGGTATTTAATTATACCCCCAAATATACCCCCATTATTTTTGGTTGTAAATGTACCTTACTGATACTTAATGGGCAATAAAATAGACTGTAAGGCTTGTTATTACTGAGTTTGGTGTGCTTTGTTGGGTTTAAAAGAATGTTACTGATTATTGATTTGGTGCCGTGGGCGGGACTTGAACCCGCATGCTCTTAGAGCACTACCCCCTCAAGATAGCGTGTCTACCAATTTCACCACCACGGCGCCGTTGTTATTCAGGTATATCTGAAGTTGAATTTTGCTGTACAGGTTGAGTAATTGGAGCTGTTGCAGGTGCGGTATTACCTTCATTCAGCTGTGTTGTTACTGGTACAGTATCTTCAATATTCTCAAATTCGCTAGATGAAGCTATTCGTGGTTTGCTACCTAAATTTGAAAGTAAAATGCTTATTACAAAAAACAAAATACCTAATAAAGTGGTAGCGCGAGTTAAAAAATTCCCACTACCTGAAGAGCCAAATAAAGTTGCGGATGCACCAGCGCCAAATGATGAACCCATGTCAGCACCTTTACCTCGTTGTATTAAAACTAACGCAACTATTATAACCGCGATAATTAAATAGCTTATAATTAAAAATTCGTACATTTCAACCTGTCAATTTATATGTTATACAACAGAATTTATTGATGCGAGATATTAGCGAAAGACAGTCCAACAAGCAAGTAAAATTTAAGATATGATCGATATATTTTAAGCATTTATACTTTTCAGGTAGTAAAAATACTTATTTTATCTGTAGATGATGTATTATTGTATATTCACTAATTTTATTTCAAGCAATAAATTAAAACAGTCATTAGATATATTTATCATAATCAATTGTGAGTTTTTGAGTAAAACAAGTATAATGATGCATTTTTATAATAGTTCGCATTGATTTTATGAAATTTATTGTTAAGCTCTTTCCCGAAATTACCATCAAAAGTGATTCTGTTCGTTTACGATTTATTAAAATACTAACAAGTAACATTCGTAATATTTTAAAGCATCATATTGAAGATGTTGCAGTTATTCGTCATTGGGATTTTATTGAAGTTCGTCCAAAAGTTGAAAATAGTGAAGCTAAGATACTTGAATTATTAATGCGAATCCCTGGTATACATCATATTCTTGCTGTCGATGAAATCACTTTTGTTGATATGCATGATATTTTTGAAAAAGCATTAGATTATTATGCTCCATTAATTGAAAACAAAACGTTTTGTGTACGCGTTAAGCGTCGAGGTAAACATGAATTTACTTCAATTGATGTTGAACGTTATGTTGGTGGTGGGCTTAATCAACATGTGTCTTCGGCTAAGGTTAAATTAACTCATCCAGAAATCACCGTTCATCTTGAAATCGACAAAGAAAAGTTACTGCTGGTAAAAGGTCGACATGCTGGCATTGGCGGTTTTCCAACTGGTACACAAGAAGATGTTCTTTCGCTCATATCGGGTGGTTTTGATTCTGGTGTATCAAGTTATATGCTAATGCGACGCGGAAGCCGAGTGCATTATTGTTTCTTTAATCTTGGTGGAAAAACTCACGAAATTGGAGTCAAACAAATGGCGCATTACCTATGGGAGCGTTTTGGTAGCTCACATAAAGTGCGTTTTATTGCTATTGATTTTTCGGATGTTGTTGGTGAGATTCTTGAAAAAATTGATGATGGGCAAATGGGAGTTATCTTAAAGCGGATGATGATTCGTGCGGCATCAAAAATTGCGCAACGTTATAAAGTGGAAGCTCTCGTTACTGGAGAAGCATTGGGGCAAGTATCAAGCCAAACACTTACCAATTTACGTTTAATTGATAATGCTAGTGATACATTAATTTTACGTCCTTTAATCACACACGATAAAGAAACCATTATCAATATTGCGCGTCAAATTGGTACTGAAGATATAGCTAAAACAATGCCAGAATTTTGTGGCGTAATATCTAAAAACCCAACGGTTAAAGCCGTGAAAGAAAAAATTGAAGCAGAAGAAATGAATTTTGATTTCACGCTTTTGGATAAAGCAGTTGCCGAGGCTGAAAATATTGATATTCGTGAGATAGCAAAACAAACTGATACAAAAATTGCTCATGTTGAAACTGTCACAACTTTGAGTACCGATCACGTGGTTATTGATATTCGATCTTCAGAAGATCAGGAAGATAATCCACTTATATTAAGCGATATTGAAGTTAAGCATATTCCATTTTATAAGTTAGCAACGCAATTTGGGAATTTGGATCAATCGAAGCAATATTTACTATATTGCGATCGTGGAGTCATGAGTAAGTTACAAGCGCTTTATTTAATTGACCAAGGCTATAATAATGTAAAAATATTTTCTATATAAAAATTAACAATAATTTACTATATTGTTCGTGATTTTTACATATATAGTAAATTTTTGGATAAAACTATATTTGGTATAAAAATTAATATCAAGAATGAATGAAATAAAGAGGATTGTAATGAGCAGTAAATTACTTGTAGTTGATGATGATCCAGAAATTACTTTATTATTACGAGAACTTCTTGAGTTAGAAGGATTTCTTGTTGAAATAGCGAATAATGGTATTCAGGCTTTAGAAAAGTTTGATAGTACGATAGATCTTATTTTACTTGATATTATGATGCCTGAAATGAATGGACTTAAATTCTTATCTCAACTTAGAGGTAAATTTACGGTACCTGTTATTTTTTTAACGGCTAAAGATAATGAATATGATAAAGTTATTGGGCTTGAGCTTGGTGCTGATGACTACATTCTAAAACCATTTAATGATAGAGAGCTTATTGCCCGAATCAATGCACTTTTGCGTAGAGCGCATTGGGATAATGTAGCAAACGATGAAACTGAACAACCAATTAAATATACAATTGATAAACTTAATGTAAATCGAAAACAGGGATCTGCTTTTTTTGATAACAAGTATATAGATTTAACGGGTACTGAGTTTCAAGTGTTGCTTACCTTTCTAGAAAATTCGGGAAAGATAATTACACGCGAAAAACTAAGCGAATTTGTTTTGGGTAAAAATTTAGCTCCACTTGCTCGCTCAATTGATGTACATGTATCTAGATTACGGAAAAAACTACCGCCTAGAAGTGATGGTTTACCATGGATTAAAACATTACGTTCAAAAGGTTACTTATTTGTAATTGATCGAAATGACGATTTGTTATATGAATAACTTTATAATGAAGATCAGATAAAATGACATGTGGCTTTTTGATAAACTAACAATAAGAATTTTCACAATATTTTTATTAACCATAGCTTTTTTTCTAATGTTAATAATGGTTTTGCCGAGTCTTGATGCTCGAAACCTAACCTACTTAGCAAACAAAGATAAACAAGCTGGTAATATGCTTGCGCATCAAATTGAAAATGATCTTATTAATGTACCAAAAGATAGTTTTCGGTGGTGGATGCGTTTTATTGTTGTTATGGATAGTTATCAAAAACCGGGGCAATTTTTATTTATTGTTACTCCTAATGGGCAAATCATTACAGCTGAAACAAAAAATATTGATTTAATCAAAAACTTTAGTGAAAAATCCCATGATGTCAAAGATCCTGCAAAAAAAATTTATGATTCTCAAGAAATTATAGGACCTTTTCTCATTCATTATGCTAATGCTGAATATCAATTATATATCCTACAACAAACTACAGATATTCAATCTCAATTAGTCAACTTTATATTTGATCATCCTTTTTTACTATTAACTTTAACCATGCTGGCAAGTTCTCCTTTTTTACTATGGCTATCTTGGAGTATTGCAAAACCTGCTCGAGGGCTAAAAAAAGCAGCTGATCAGGTTGCGAAAGGAAATTTACAAGAGTGGCCTGAGCTAGAACAAATAGGATCGTCTGAATATAAAGCTACTGGGGCTAGTTTTAACCATATGCTAAGAGAGCTTAAACGAATGCAAGAAGTACAGCAACGTTTGTTTTCAGATATTTCTCATGAATTACGCACTCCTTTGACTCGTTTGCAGCTTGCTACATCGCTATTGCGACGCAAACAAGGTGAAAGCAGTGAAGTTATACGTATTAATAATGAAGCAATAAAATTAGACTCTATGATTGGTGACTTATTGTCATTGGCAAGGCAACAATATGACAATAATGAAATTCGTGAAGTTAATAAAATTAATATTCTATTTAAACAGGTGCTTGATAATGCCACTTTTGAAGCAGAACAAATAGGTAAAACGTTGGTCGTTACAAATTTTCCAACTAACCATACTATATTATGCTATCCAATTGCTTTGTGTAGCGCACTTGAAAACGTTATACGCAACGCATTTCGCTATTCAAATAAACAGATCGATATTAATTTTGTAGCACAACAACAAAAGCTAACAATTACAATTGATGATGATGGTCCAGGAGTTGCTGAAAGTGAACTAGAACAAATTTTTAGACCTTTTTATCGTACAAGTGAAGCTCGAGATCGTGAATCTGGCGGAACTGGATTAGGGCTCGCTATTGTAGCTAATGCCATCATACGCGATCACGGTACTGTAAAAGCAGAAAAAAGTCATCTTGGTGGACTTAGAATTGTGATAATATTGCCAATTCATAAACATCCATAAATAATAAATGAGAAAAATTGTGTCAAATTCAGCCTTAAACATCGTTTTATTTGAACCCGAAATTCCTGCTAATACTGGAAATATTATCCGTCTTTGTGCTAACACTGGTTTCAATTTACATATTATTGAGCCTATGGGCTTTTTCTGGGATGACAAAAAGTTAAGGCGAGCCGGGCTTGATTATCAAGAATTTGTTGATGTAAAACGCTATAAAAATCTCAACCATTTTTTAGATGCCAATCAAATAGACCTATCAACACAAGTTTATGCTTTAACCACAAAAGGACAAAAACCACACAGTGAAGTCGATTACCAGCAAAATGACTTCTTAATGTTTGGGCCAGAAACCCGAGGCTTACCAAAAAACATACTTGATGCACTACCACAAGAGAAAAAGATCCGCATTCCCATGCTCGCCACTAGCCGTAGTATGAATTTATCTAATTCTGTTGCCGTTGTGGTTTATGAATCATGGCGTCAGTTAAATTATATGGGTGCAAAATAAAATTTTGTCTTACTCAGTTGTTGGATAAATACCGACGTTGGGAAAAAAGCAATATTCAAACTTTTCGGTGCGGTTAAAATAATTATTTTTTTATAAAAACCTTTTATATAGTTCATTTATTTTATTAATGTTTTTTGCCTTAATTTAAGTCAAATAGTTATGTTTTTTAGAATTAGACTTAGGAGCGGACGTTTTGGCTTTTTCGGTGCAGTTTATCGGCTAATCCCCTAAATTGGAAGTAGCTATTGTAGCTATTCTACCCACTAATAGATAAAATGTTTGAAACCTGACCGATCCCCAAAATTTTCTATTACCATTTGATTTACCAAAAAATTAAATAAAATCAATAACCCACCTGAACGATTTTAGAGAAAAAACATTCCTACAACACCGCATGTCAATATACCTATCTTTAAATCTTAATTTTTTATTCTTTCGATTGTTACATTATTAACTTTTATAAGTTTACCTGCTTGTTTTACCAAATTACGGCATCTATACAAATACAATCACGTAAACTACATTCTAATTTACCGCTATTATTAATCTATGCACTTATGCTATATCCAAAATTAAAACTACCGAACTTATCAAGATTCTATACATTTAATTTTGGCTTTTATCGGTTCGCCTAAATTAAAAAAATAACTGCCTTTGAATTGATTTATATGTAGTGATCCTCACAAAAAAAAGGCAGAAGTTACCGCTATGACATAAATACAAATCATAGCGGGACAAATATCATAGGCAAAAAATTTAGCATCAAATTCAAACCAATATTCAGAAAATCTGTTTCCACAAAAAAATCGTTCAACACCAATAATAGCAAAACAAAAATTTGATTATTATCTTGAAATTTGTTGTTCTATTTCACTCATAACAACAGCCATTACAGTTAAGCTTCTGGCTGATCGTTTTCAAGAGTGATATCGGGGTCGTTGTACACTGCCATATTCATAAGACCAATTTCTTTATCGGTTGCGACAGCGGCTGTCATAGCGCCAGATACATTAGCTAAAGTTCTTGCCATATCAATAATTGGATCAACAGCTAAAACCATACCAATTAATGGGAAGTATTCGGCCATGCCCATACCTGATAAAACGACGGTTGCGGCAACTGTTGCCGTGCCAGGAATTCCAGCTATACCAATTGAACCAATAACCACTACAATGACAAGCATAATATAAAATTGGATATTAGTATCGATGCCAACCATATGAGCTACCATAACAGCAAGTAAAGCAGGAAAGAAACCGGCACATCCATTCATTCCCATGGTACTACCTAGAGAGCCAACTAAATTTGCGGTACCTGTATTAACACCCATTCGGACGGTTAGTGTTGAAATAGTCATTGGTAATGAACCGACAGAGGAGCGACTTGTAAAGGCTAATAACCATGTTCCTAGCGCTTTTTTTATAAACATGATTGGTGAAATACCATGAATCACAATAATGGCAACATGTACAATCAACATAATCAATGTGGCGATGTAGATCGCTGCAACAAAACTTGAAACCTGAATAATTGCGGGTATTCCGTTAGAAATGATGGTGCGAGCAAGTAAAGCAATTACTGCATAAGGCATGTATTTTATGACTGTCATCGCAATCGACATGATGATCTTATAAAGTGCTTCGATAAACGTTTTAAATAGGGCAATTGGTTGTGAGTTTTTCTTTTCCATTCTGTTGGCGGCAATCCCCATTAAGGCAGAGAAAATGACCAATCCAACAATATTTTCGTTTACCATTGATGCAATAATATTGCTTGGAATTAGATTTATAAAGGTATCAATAATATTAGTGTATTGTTTTGCCTGAGCTTGATGTACAGAACTTGAGCTTATTTCACCTAATGCAAATAGATTAGCTAACAAAATACCAACAATACAGGCAATTGCTGTTGTAAACAGTAACCAAAAAATTCCTCTGAATGCGATTTGGGGTAGATTTTTTTTACCAGAGAAATCGATAATTACTTTAACAATAGATACAAATATGAGTGGTATCACTAACATTCGGATAAAAGCGATAAATGCTCGACCAAATAGTCCATACCAAGTTGCGGTTTCTTGCATCCAGATTGTTGATGTGTCTGGAAATCCTGCTACAGCTTGAATACTTAAACCAAGCACGGCACCAAGTATTAACCCAACTAACATACGTATTGAAAAATTAACCTTTTGCTTTTGTAATGGCCTCATTACTGCAAAAAAACAGATGAGCAGTAACCCAATACCAATTAATGTCTGGTAATGAGTAATAGATAAGAACTTTTCAAAAAAGACTCCTTGAAAAATGGCATCTGGCATATTTAATCCTCACCCTTTAATAATAAATTTAATTATCTAGTAAAATATTTATTGATAGGTTTATTAATATCTATCTTATTTTGCAATTGAGCCTGCAATATTTAAAATATCCCACGGTCTGGAAAATGGTGGAGCATAAAGAAAATCTATCATGGTTAATTCATCAATTTTCAAATTCGTCCATATTGCGGTTGCAAGGGTGTTGACCCTTAATGCCGCACCTTGCCCTCCAGCTATTTGACCACCTAAAATCACTCGAGTGTCGGCATGATAGATAAGTTTTGCTGTTACACTTGTTTGACCAGCAACATAGTTGCTGTGATTTTTATCTTTAACTATGACAGTTTTATAAGGAATTCCAGATTTTTGGGCTTCGCTTTCAGTTAAACCTGTTCGTCCTGCTTCAATATCAAAGACTTTTAAGGCTGAGGTGCCAATAGTGCCAGGATATTCACAATTTCCGCCACCTAAATTTTCGCCTACAATTTTGCCTAGTTTGTTCGCCCCTGTAGCAAGTGGAATATATACCATTGAATGACTAACTCTATGGTGAAGGGCAACACAATCTCCAGCAGCATAAATATCTGCCATATTAGTTTGTCCAAAGCTGTTGGTGATTATGGCACCATTTGCAAGTGTCTTGATACCAAGGTTTTTATAGATATCATTGTTTGGCTTAACACCGGTTGCAATAATAACAACATCGGCTGGATATCGTGATTTATCAGTAATTACATGTGTGACGTTGTGCGATCCTTCAAAGCCAAGTACTCGCTCTTGCAAATGTAGATCACAATGTTGTTTAATATTTTCTTCAATTAGTTCAGTAATTTGCCTATCAAATGCATCGATAAGAATTCTGTCATCCAATTGAATCAATTTGACGTTTTTTTGTAAAGCAACAAGCGATTCAGCTATTTCAAGCCCAATATAGCCAGCACCTATAACAATCAAATTTTTGATATTTGAGTTGGATAATGTCTGTTTGATAGCTAACCCGTCATGCAGGTTGCGTAATGTGAAGATATTTTTTAGTTGGCTATTTTCAAAAGGGGGAATGATGGGACTTGCACCAACTGCAAGTAGTAACTTGTCATAGCTATCATCAAAGCAATTGCCAGTATTGAGATCTTTAACAGTTAATTTTTTTTGATTAGTATCAATAGCAATGACTTCATGTAAAGTTTTTATTTCAATACCATCTTTTTGAAATTGCTCGGGCGTTCGGGATATCATTTCGTTGGCGTCAGTAAAGTGGTTACCAATAAAATAAGGTAAACCGCAAGCACCAAACGAAACAATATCTGATTTTTCATAAATACGGATGGTTGCCTCAGGGTTCATTCTTTTAGCCTTTGCAGCAGCACTTGCACCTGCGGCTTGAGCGCCAATGATGATTATTTTCACTTAATTTTCTCCTCAGTGCTCAGATACTGAATTATAAAATAATACCTTATCATACCCCATAGATTACCTTGGTGATAGATAATTAGCATTAATATTCGTTAATTTAAAATTTCATTCGTTTAAAAATCAACAATTACTTGTTTAGTGTAATTTTTTAGTCGTATTATTTTTGTTAAAAAGTTTCCGGTAACTATGTGTTTCAGTATAAATTATTAAGTATAGGTGGCTGAGTTTGGTTGATTAATGCCATGATTAAATTAATCTGTAAGTCCGTGTCATTTAATGTGGGAATATAATAAAATGATTTTCCACCTGCATTTAAAAAGATTTCTCGATTTTCTTCGTCAATTTCGTAAATAGTTTCAATACAATCTACCGAAAATCCGGGACAGATGACGTGCACATTGTTAACACCACTTTTTGCTAATGTTTGTAGTGTATCGCTGGTACTTGGCGTAACCCATTTACCTTTTCCAAATTTAGATTGATAAGCCATTTGAATTGGTATATTTATGTTATTTGTTCGGCATTTTTCGATTAATAACTGTGTGGTCATTTCACAACGTTGAATATAATCCTCTTTTCGTTTGTAAATATAACGCTCAGGAATACCATGATAAGAAAGTATAAGCACTTCAGGCTCACCTTGGCATTGAAATGCTTGCTTAATTTGTAAATAAAGTGCATTGATATAACTTGGATGATCGGCATAATCACGAATATAGTCAATACTATTTATGATTTTGTCGGTTGCTATAACTTGTTTAAGTTTATCAAGTACAGCGAGTGTTGTGGTCGTTGAGTATTGTGGGAAAAGTGGCAATACCGTAATTTTTGAACATGATTGAAGCTTGTTCAATGCAGATTGAATATTGGGTTCACCATAGGTCATGGCTAATTCACATTGAATATTTGGTAAGTGGAGTTGTAATTTATCACATAATAATTGGCTGTAATGAAGTAAAGGTGATGAGCCATCTATCCAAATTTTTTGATAATGATGGATAATATAAGGCACTCGTTTAGGTATTACAAGGTACTTTAAAATCGGATACCAAAACAGTTTCGGTAAATCAACGACATGGCGATCGAGTAAGAACTCGGTTAAGTACCGTTTTATTGCATCTGGTGTTGCCGCGTTTGGTGTACCTAGATTAATCAGCAATAACCCTTGTTTTTTATTCACAAGTAATCCTTATTTTGAGCAAAGATAATAGTTGATAATGTTAAAAAGCCTATGTAGTGCGCCTTGATTTTGTTTTAATACTTGATACGCTTGTTCGCCAATTTGTTGACTACGCGTTTTATTTTCTAAAAGCCCATTAATCGCTGAATAAAGGGAATCGGCTGTGCTAGCACAAATGATCATGCCATCAGCTGAAATAAGTTGCTCACAAATCACTTTAAAATTGAAAAAATGTTCGCCACTAATGATTGGAATGTGGTGAAGTGCGGGTTCTAATGGATTATGCCCTCCATGTTTCACTAAACTGCCACCAACGAAGGCGATATCGGCAATACCATAAAGTTCTATTAATTCTCCCATCGTATCACCCAAAATGACTTGGGTTTGTTTAGCAGGAATTTGACCGCTACTGCGGTTTATATAATTTAATCCGCAATCATTAATTAATTTTTCGACGGTTTTAAAGCGTTCAGGGTGGCGGGGAACAACGATTAATAACAAATCGGGGGATGTTTGTAATAATCGTTCAAAGGCAGACAAGATGATTTCATCTTCACCACTATGTGTACTTGCAGCAATAAAAACAGGGCGGTTTACTTGCCACTGTTGTTTTAGCGTTGCAATTTTTTGCTGCTGTTGAGCTGTTAAATCAATATCAAATTTAATACTGCCGGTTATGGCTAAATGATCACTCGGCAA
This sequence comes from Gilliamella sp., assembly GCF_024104075.1. Taxonomy (NCBI): domain Bacteria; kingdom Pseudomonadati; phylum Pseudomonadota; class Gammaproteobacteria; order Orbales; family Orbaceae; genus Gilliamella; species Gilliamella sp. The sequence goes on from NZ_JAGGHR010000017.1 coordinate 24,790, forward strand.
ACCAAGTGACACAAAACGCTCTCCGTCTTGCTTATTTTGTGCGGCAACGGTGCTGATTTTTGATAGTAAATGGCTAATCGCGCGTCCTAGTTTGCGATATCGGTTAGCTGATCGTTCTGATAATCTAGCGTTGGCAAGAATCAGTGGAATATTTCGTTTGTAACATTGACCAATAAAATTAGGCCAAAGCTCAGTTTCCATAATGATCACTAATTTGGGCTTAACCGTATTTAAAAAACGATTTATCGCGCAGGGCAAATCATAAGGTAAATATACATGGCTGGCGCTATCACCAAGTAATGACTTAACTTGCTCTGAGCCTGTTGGCGTCATGGTGGTAACTGTGATAGGTAAACTAGGATACTGTTGTTTAAGTGCTTTGATTAGTGGGATGGCTGCTATCGTTTCACCCACCGATACGGCATGCACTAAAATACCGTTAGATTTAACTTTATTTTTGCAAAAACCATAGCGTTCAAGCCAACGCTTTCGATAAGCTGGTGCTTTACGACTACGCCAAAGCAGTCTTAGCCAAACCAATGGTTGAATCAAATACAATAAAAAAGTATATAAAATTTGCATACTAATTATAAGTTGGTTAGATCAAAAAAGTGTTCACGGTAATAAACAAGTTCAGCAATTGAGTCACGAATATCATCAAGAGCTTGATGAGAACTCTGTTTGCTAATCCCTTTTAGTATTTCAGGTTTCCAACGTTTAGCTAATTCTTTAATTGTGCTGACATCTAAATAGCGATAATGAAAATAACTTTCTAAATTAGGCATATAGTTAAATAAAAAACGACGATCTTGCCCAATAGTATTACCACAAATTGGCGAGCTGTTTTCTGGTACCCATTGTTTTAAAAATTCGATGGTTTGTTGTTCGGCCTGTTGTTCACTAATAGTACTTTTGCGAACACGCTCAATAAGTCCTGATTTGCCATGGGTGTTTTGATTCCACTCATCCATTAATGCTAATTGCTCATCAGATTGATGAACTGCAATCACAGGCCCTTCAGCAAGAATATTTAAGTTAGAATCGGTAACAATGGTTGCGATCTCAATAATGCGATCAGTTATTGGATTGAGTCCAGTCATTTCAAGATCTATCCAAATAAGATTGTTACTATTAATTTGAGATTGTTTGTTCATAATTTGCTATAGAGATTTTCTTTTTGATACTGAGTAGTGTAGCATAACTGACAATCTGTTTTAGTAAAAAATGAGTACTATGGCAAAAAATAAACTATCCAATAATCAAAAAAGACGTGTAGCGGCAAAACATCAGCAACGATTAGCAATAAAGCAAGATGAGAGTCTGGCAAATTTTTCGTCACCTCGTGACGGTGTAGTAATAAGTCGTTTTGGTAAGTCTGCAGATGTTGAAGATAGTGTAGGTCTTATTTATCGTTGTAGTATTCGTCGCACGTTACCGTCGATAGTCACTGGTGATAAAGTAGTATGGCGCGAAAGTTTAGAGCCAAATACCAATGGTATTATTGAAGCGGTTCACCCGAGACATTCTGAACTTGTCCGGCCTGATTTTTATGATGGCGTTAAACCCGTTGCCGCAAATGTTGATCAAATCGTGATTATTTCGGCTGTCTTGCCAGAATTATCACTAAATATTATCGATCGCTATTTAGTTGCTTGTGAATGCACTGATATAAAACCTATTATTGTTTTAAACAAAATTGATTTACTTAATGATGATCAACGCACTGAAGTTGAAAAAAAATTGACGATTTATACTCATATCGGTTATCAAGTTTTGTATGTCTCATGTCAAAATCAACAAGGCATTGCTGTATTACAAGAAATTTTGCAAGGTAAGATTTCCATTTTAGTTGGGCAGTCTGGTGTAGGAAAATCAAGTATTATTAATTTACTGTTACCTCATCAATCACAATCAGTTATAACTGGAGGTATTTCAGAAATATCCGGACTTGGTCAACATACAACCACTTCCTCTCGGCTTTACCACTTACCAAATGGTGGAGATATTATTGACTCACCAGGGATCCGCGAATTCGGTTTATGGCACTTAGAGCCTGAACAAGTGATTAGTGGTTTTAAAGAATTTGGTAATTATTTAGGCGGTTGTCACTTTCGCGATTGTAATCACTTTGATACGCCAGGTTGTTTACTACAAAAAGCAGTACAAGACGGTAAAATTGCACCATCAAGGCTTGATAACTATCATCGAATTTTACAGACAATGCAAGAAGTTAAGGCAAAAACTAACAAAATCTATAAATAATCAGCTTAATTCATTTATAACAAAATTAAATAAGTTGTATTTGTGTTCGAGTCATTACTGTAATTATTTGCTGCTCACAATTAGTGGTAACATCTTGAAAGTCATTGCTAGATTGTGAGCAACGAATGTGTTATTTAACATCTATTTTTTTAATGCAAAACCAATAGCTACATATGCCCAACCTTGGAAAATAAGGTCAATACCTAAAAACATACCTAATACCCAAAGACTGTCATATGGCCAACCTGCAATAATCATAAATCCTAAAATTAATGTAATAATCCCTGAGGTTAAAACCCATCCCCAGCGAGGTAAATTGCGGTTATTCATAGCAGCAAATATTTGTGTAAAGCCGCCCATAATTAGCAAGAATGAAATCACCAATGTTAAGGCTGATGAAACCGCAACAGGTTGGAAAAATGACATTAGACCAATAAAAATGTATAAAATCCCCATTACTGCCCATAATGCTGACTGACCAAAATCTTTAATGCGAAATGAATGTAGCGCTTGGGCAATACCTGCAATTAAAATTAATGAACCAATAAAATAGACAGAAAAGACGGTTGCCATGAACTGATAACCTAAAGCTAAGCCCCCCAATATAATTAAAATAACACCAACTAAAATAAACCAACTTGATTTTTCTTTAAGATTGTAGACATTGTTTTCGTTAGATATCATGTTATTTACCTATTTTTATAAGTTAATTTTGGATTTCAAATTAAAATCACTTTTTAACACTTATAGTTTGTCAATGGTGATTTAGTAAATGAAAAGAAAGGTAGTGAAGGTGCAATTTATTGCACAGTAATTAGTTTCTGTTCAAACCGTTACTGTGCATATAAATTAGTTAATATAATAAATCTAATTTTAGAATTAATCTTTATCTTTCAGTGCTTCTTCTAGCGTTGAATAGAACATTAGTTTGTTAGGAATTGGAACAATTTTTGCGCGAGCTAATGTTTTTAATGGTTGAAACTGTAACTCACAAATTGATAGATCAACTTGTTCAGGTAGTTCATCAATAAAATGAATTAAAGCATTGAGCCCACCAGCATCAAGAATAGGTACCGCATCCCATTGTAGCACTATGTGTTCATATCCATTAATCTTTTGATAAATTTCTAAAAATGTACGTTCAGCGGCAGCAAAAAATAGTGGCCCGTTAATACGTAGCACTAATGTTTTATCGTTACTGCGATTAAGTTCAACTAAGCGAGTCATGCGGGCGATACGGCGCATAAATAGGATTGAGGCAAGTATAATCCCAAGTGTAATTGCAATCACCATATCAAATAGTACTGTTAACGACATGCAAATAAGCATAATCAAAATATCATCTTTAGGAGCACATTTGATAATATAAATGACGCGTTGAACTGCACTCATATTCCATGCCACGATAAGTAATAATGCCGCCATAGCAGAAAGTGGGATAAATGATAATGCTGGTGCGAAGCAAATAAGAGCAAGTAAAACAACTAAAGAATGCAAAACGGCTGCAATAGGCGAGGTTGCACCTGCTTTGACATTTGCCGCTGAACGCGCAATAGCCGCTGTTGCTGAAATGCCACCAAAAAATGGTGCAATAATATTACCTAAGCCTTGGCCAATGAGTTCACTATTTGAGTGGTGTTTAGTGTGTGTCATTTCATCTAATACCACAGCACAGAGTAATGATTCAATTGCGCATAACATTGCCATGGTCAGTGAAATTGGCAGTAAGGCAGTAAATGTTGACCAATCCCAAGTAAAATCAGCGTGCTGCCAAGGTAAAATAAACTCTGGTAGAACAGCGGGTATACCATGACCTATTGTATTATCAGCTAGTGTATAGGTAAATCGTGAACCAATCGTTTCAATTTGATAGCCAAATTGATTAAAAATAAACATGACAGCAATACCAGCAATTAGAGCAGGTAGGTGTCCTGATATTTTAAGTCTAAGTTTTGGCCATACTATTAACACAATTAGTGTTACTACACCGACTAAAGTGTCAGCAATATTAATGGTTGGTAGTGTTTTAGCTAGTTCCGTAACTTTACCAATATAACTTTCTGGCATGTGCTCAAGTGTTAAACCAAAAAAATCTTTAATTTGCATGGTTGCTATAGTTATGGCAATGCCCGATGTGAAACCTAATACAACGGGTAAAGGAATATATTCGATTAATCTACCTAATCGAATTAATCCCATTAATACAAGAAATATACCCGATAGCAATGTTGCAATTAGTAGTCCAGATAATCCGTATTGTAATGATACAGGGTATAAAATAACTACAAATGCTGCTGTAGGTCCAGAAACACTAAACCTTGAACCACCCGTTAATGCAATGATAAAACCACCTATAATTGCTGTGTATAGACCATGCTGTGGTGGTACACCACTAGCAATAGCTAATGCCATTGCTAGTGGTATAGCAATAATCCCAACAGTTATTCCAGCTATTAAATCTTTGATAAAACGAGTTGTATTGTAAGGGGTACTTATACATGCAGATATAAATGCACAGCTAATTTTTGTACCAGAAAGGCCATATAATTTCATTGTTTGTAATTAAAGAGATGTTGACTTGAATTCTTAATAAGATAATCTTTTTTAAAAAAAATAAAAGAGCGTTATAAAAATAATCATCTTTTTTTGTAAAAATTTTTTAGAAAAAGTTTAATTAAATCATCTATAATACAGTCCCCCCATAAAGCGATTTCGGAAAAAATGTCTTATGAATTTTTAAAGGACTATTTTAACTATGAAATATGAACAATCTGATGTTTTTCTAAAAATTATAGATATTGATGAGTTATGCCAACGTTATAAAACAGGAGAAAGATTTAAATATGTATATTTTTGGGGACATAACCAAAGAGAGCCTTCGTCTATAATTACAAAATCTTGCTTTAGCCAATGGTACCCTAGCGGATTTACTGTTAATGATATTTATTATGCTACAGCTGAACATTATATGATGGCAGCAAAAGCAAGATTATTTGAGGATAAAAAAATATTACAAGAAATCCTTAAAGCTAACAATCCAGGCCTTGCTAAATCATTGGGACGCCAAGTCAGAGGATTTGTTGATAAAATATGGGATGAACAGTGTTTATCTATTGTTATAGAGGGTAACTTCGCTAAATTTTCTCAAAATCGACAATTAGCTGATTTTTTATTATCCACTCAACAAAGAGTTTTAGTTGAAGCTAGTCCCACTGATAAAATTTGGGGAATTGGTTTAGCCCAAGATGCACCGAATATAGATAACCCATTGACATGGCAAGGTAAAAATTTATTAGGGTTTGCTTTAATGGCAGTTCGACAAAAATTAAAAATGTGTTATTAAAAATGGCTAATTAGAATTCTTGGATTTGTTTTAAGATTAAATGATTGTTAACTTAAAATTATTTCTTTGATGTTATAGAATATTTTATGCTCAAACATCAATAGTTTTATTACAATTTGTAATAAAAAGTAAATATAATGGCTTTATGAATAACAAGATATGACCAGAATAAAATTTGCATCAATAAGTTTGGAAAAGCAATATTTTTGATAGAAATATTGCTTTTTGATTTATTGTTAACCTAAAAGTAATGCATCATCGGTAACTTTTTCACCACGTGTTTTTTCAAACATATCTAATAAATCCGTTACAGTTAATTTAGCTCGTTGTTCTCCAGATACATCAAGCACAACTTGTCCTTGATGAAGCATTACTGTTCGGGTGCCATATTCTAATGCTTGTTTCATAGAGTGAGTCACCATCATTGTTGTTAATTGGTTTTTTGAAACAATTTCATTGGTTAGCTCTAAAACAAACTGTGCAGTTTTAGGATCAAGCGCTGCGGTATGTTCATCAAGCAATAATATTTTAGATGGTTGTAAAGTTGACATTAACAAACTAATAGCTTGTCTTTGACCTCCAGAGAGTAATCCCATCATATCTGATAATCGATTTTCAAGACCTAAATTTAAAGTAGCAAGTTTTTCTTTAAATATTGATCTGATATTTCGATTAAGAGCTGAAGATAAGGTAAAACGATATCCTCGGTTATAAGCTATAGCGAGATTTTCTTCAATAGTTAAGTTTTCACATGTGCCAACCATGGGGTCTTGAAATACACGAGCAACCATACCAGCTCGTTTCCATGCTGGCCAGCGAGTGACATTTTTACCATTAATAGCAATTTTTCCTGAATCAGGAAGTAAATCGCCACTAATCACATTCAATAAAGAACTTTTACCTGCTCCGTTACTACCAATTATGGTAACAAATTCACCTTCACTAATATTCAGGTTTAGTCCTCGTAATACATGATTTTCAATTGGTGTACCCTGATTAAAAGTTAATTGTAATTGTTCAACTTTAATCATGCTTACTTACCTCTTATTTTTGCGTGTTTTTTTAATTGCTTAGGCACAACAAGAGCCAGCACAACGAGTATCGCCGTAATGAGATTTAAATCTTCTGTTCCAACCCCGATTTCTTGTAAAAACTCATTACTAAGTGCAAATGCAATAAATAAACGATATAAAATAGAACCAACAATAACTGCTAGCATCACAGCCCAAATTCGTTTAGCGGGGAATAAGCTTTCACCAATAATAATTGATGCAAGACCGATTACAATTGTACCAACACCAATGGTGATATCAGCCCCACCTTGTGTTTGTACAAATAATGAACCTCCGAGAGCAATTAAACCATTTGATATAGCCATACCAAGAATTGTGACTCTTCCAGTCGGAATGCCTTGCGATTTTGCCATTCGTTGGTTAGTGCCAGTTGCTCTTAAGGCCAATCCCATTTGGGTATTTAAAAACGCATTGAGTAAAGCCCAAAACACAATGACAAATCCTAAAGCCATAAGAGGTTGTACAATATATTGGTTGCTGTAATCTTCAGCAATAAATGGTGAAAATATAGTTTTGGCATCAAGTAAAGAAAGATTAGGGGATCCTGCCATTCTTGATGTTTCATCCATAATATACGGACCAACACCTAATATTCTTAAATTGATAGAATAGAGTCCTATCATTACAATAATACTTGATAATAATTGAAGAATATTGAGTTTAACATACAGTATTCCTGTCATTGCTCCAGCAAGACAGCCAGCAAACATACCTAACAACGTTGCAATCCAAGGATCGATACCAATATAAATGCATAATCCACATATCGCTCCACCAAGTGGAAAACTTGCATCAGCAGTAAGATCTGGGAAATCAAGTAAACGAAACGAGATAAATACACCCAAACTCACCAACGCATAAATAAGCCCAATTCCAATTGAGCCTAATAAGAATTCAGAAGACATGAAAAAAATCCATAAAAGTTAGCCGCTAAAGTTGGCAGCTTAGTTATAAAAAAAATAAAAATTATTTTTCAACAATTTTGGTAGCTGATTTTAATACATTTTCAGATAATATAACACCTTGGCGTTCGGCCGCTTTTTTATTAATTGTTAATTGAGTGACATTACCCACTTGTGGTGGAATATCACCAGGATTTTCGCCGTTAAGTATACGAATAACAATTTTACCAGCTTGGCGACCAAGATCATAATAACTCATGCCTAAAGCGGCAATAGCACCACGTTCTGCCGATTCGGGATTGGATGCAATAAGAGGAATTTTACTTTCATTAGCCACTTTTGCTAAAGCTTCATAAGCTGAAACCACATTATTATCGGTAGTAGTATAAATCATATCTACCTTACCTTTTAAACTTCTAGCCGCGGTAGATATATCAGAAGTACGTTGCGCAGGAGCGGCAATAATTTTCATACCCCGTTTTTCTAGCTCATTTTGTAATTGTTTTAGTATGATTGTTGAGTTAACTTCGCTAGGGCTATAAACATAACCAATGTTTTTAGCCTCAGGTTTTATTTTTAACATCATATCGATTTGAGAATCTAGTGATAAGGCGTCAGATACACCTGTTACATTTGTTTTTGATGCATCCCAACTCGGAGTTAATTTTGCTGCTACGGGATCGGTAACGGCAGTGAAAACAATAGGAATAAGTTTTGTTGTAGCAACTAATGCTTGCGAACTTGGCGTGGCAATTCCTACAATAACATCTGGTTTATTTGCTACATATTGTTTAGCAATTTGAGCTGCATTTGCACTACTGCCTTGTGCGCTTAAAAATTGTAACTTTAAATTTTTTCCAGCAATATAACCGCTATCTTTTAACTCATCCTCAACACCTTTACGCACATTATCTAATGCTGGGTGTTCAACAATTGCTGTAATGGCAACAAATTTTTGTTCGGTTTTAGACTCAGCGAAAGAATAAAATGTTGCTAACGATAAACTAAGTAATATACAAAGTTTAATGATAGAATTACGCATAGAGCACTCCTGTAATGTTTTTTTTACAATCAAGCTAAATATTGAGTTACTATAAAGCAAAAAAAGATAATTTTCTAGTATAAAAACAGCTATGAGTGTAAATTTTTTATTACACATTATCGGTGGTTTGATGTTAACTTGGTAAACTGGATTAATTGATGTTAATCCAGTTATTGGATTACTGTAGGTTATATTTTTTGCTCACCTAACTACTAAGTGAGCAAAATTGTTAATTAATTTTAGTGAAGTAGGGCTTGATTATTTTTCTATGACTTTGTCAGCAGATTGAATTACCTCAGGAGGCAAAGCAACCCCTTGTTTTTTAGCTGCATCAGTATTAACAACAAGGCGTAATGCTTTCCCTATTTCTGGAGTTATACTTCCTGGTTTTTCACCTTTTAATATGCGCACAACAAGCTTACCTGATTGGCGTCCTACATCATAGTAGCTCATGCCGTATGCAGCAACGGCTCCTCGTTCAATCGCATCAGGGAACGATGCTAAAAGAGGAATTTTATTTTCATTTGCAAATTTGACTAATGACTCATAGGCTGAAACAACATTATTATCGGTTGTCGTGTAAATTAAGTCTACTCTACCTTTTAATGTATTGGCAGCAGTTGAAATATCAGCAGTTCGTTGAGCAGGCACCGCAATAAAATTAATATTTTGTTGAGATAAAAGAGTTTGTAGATTTTTTAATACCACGGTTGAATTAATTTCACTTGGACTATAAATATATCCTACTGATTTAACATTAGGTACAATTTTTTTCATAAATTCGATTTGTGGACCAATTTCTTGATAATCTGATACACCAGTAATGTTTGTGCCAGCAGGTTGCCAATCTTTAATTAATTTAGCGGCGATAGGATCGGTAATTCCAGCAAATACAATAGGAATTTGTTTAGTCGCTGCAGCTGTTGCTTGTGCACTTGGTGTCGCAATTGCCACAATAACATCAGGTTTTGCTGCTACAAATTGCCTTGCAATCTGAGCTGCAGTAGCGCTACTTCCTTGTGCACTTTTGTATTGGACAGTTAAATTTTTGTTTAACGTATAGCCGCTGTCTGCCAATTCATCTTTAACACCATCACGGATTTGATCTAATGAAGGATGCTCAACAATTGCCGTAATGGCCACATTTTTAATTGTATCTGCAAAACTTAAAAAAGGTGTAAGCAATAATATTGTTACCAATAAAATAAAACGTTTCATGAATTAAACTCGCAAACTAGTACAATAGTTTAATTCTAGCTTTATTAATCAAAAATGTGAAGTTGTATTTTATTTAATTGATGATCATGTTACAAAATAATCGTTATTGTAAAATAGTTAAATAATTAATGAGCTTTGAATGAATTATTTCATATTCGATATAATGCCTATAAAACTATATTATCAGTATCTTTGTTTTTTTATTGAGCAAATATAAAAGGATTTACCCCACTTTTAGCAAACCCTTCTTCTTCGGTTTTGATATCTAATATCAGCGAAGCAATATCATCCGCGATGACTTCAATATGAGGATCTTTATCTTGATCAAATATTTTTAAATAGCTATGGCAAGCATCACAACACTCGGTTTTAATTGCAGCGAGTTCTTTTTCTAATGAGAGGTATTGTATGTCTTTCATATTATCGCAGCAGGTACATTTAATTCTAGGTACATACCATTCACTTTCACATAAACTACAATGTAAATAGCGTAATCCATTGTTACCGCCTAATTGAATAATACTAGCAGTAGGCATACTATTACAAACTGGACATAACCAGAGTTTATCTGTATTTTCTGCGATAGCTTTACTTTTAATTTGACTAGCCAGTTGGCAATAATAAACAGATAATGATGACCAAATAAATATTGCTTCATTACCATCAACTTTATCAAATTCTCCTTTAAGCAAATGTAATGCTTTATTTTGTAATTCTAAAGCGCTATTTTTTTTAAGCTGTTCAATGACTATAGCGATTTGCTGCGTGGTATCAGAAAATGAGTCGAGTAATGAAGTAAAGTAATCTTGCCAAGTATCTTTAAGAGGTAAATTAGCTAAACTAAGTGGAGGATATTCGCTATTTAATAAACACGATACATCAATATCTATAGGCTTATGTTTAATTAAATTGGCTTGTTGTTCAGCTATAATTGCACAAAAATTCAAATAATCACTAATTGGATTATTTTTTGCAAGAGTTTTTAAACGTTCTGCTCGATGAGCATAAAGTGTTTTAGGTGATGGATAAAATAGTAACGGGATTTGTCTAATAACTGAGTTTATGGCTTGTTGTTCAAGTTGTTCTTGGGGGATAATTTTTATACTCATTATAAATGCTCATTAATTGTGATTTTATTCATCACTGCTTTTTATTTTTACTATTAAAATGTCACCGCTGATAGTTACTATCAGCGGAAAATACCATTATAGATGCAGGAAAATTACTATGCTGGTTTATGTTTAATATCTGTAGATTCTTCTTCAGATTTGGCCTTTAACCTTAGTTCATTTTGATAGATCTTTTCCATTTCTTCTTCATACCAAGTTGAATGATTTTTTTGTGCCCAAGCACGCGAAACATAGCCTGTTATCATCCCTTTAATGGAACCTTTAACCCAAATTGCCATATAAGCATGACCAATTGCAAGCAGGATTAAGCCAATTGCAGCAAGAGAATGAAAAAATATCGCAATACGGACAACTGGAACAGAAAAATTATCCGCAAAATAACGGCGCCACATGATGAAGCCTGTAACAAATAAAACTAAAATTAACCCCATAATGCACCAAAATAAAAACTTTTGTCCTACATTATATTTGCCTATTGGAATGCCTCTTTCTTTGCCCAAAATGACATGTTTAAAGTTTTTAATCCATAAAAGATCATTTTTATTTGGAATATTATGGTGAGCAAGTTTTATAAACATAAACATGAGTAAAACAAAAACAATGCACCCTAAAAATGGATGCAATGCTCTTACTAATTGCGGCGTACCAAGAAATAATCCAAACAGTTTTATAGATGGAAAAAATAAAGATAAGCCAGATAGTGCAGTCAGAATAAACAGACAGACCATACACCAATGACAGAAGCGAACAATAAGTGGTGTTCTTAATATCATGCTTTTCTTATCCATGATGATTCTCCTGTTGTGATAAATTAGAGTCAATTTTCTGTTCTAAAACAGGCAAGCCTAAACGCTTTCGAGCTTGTTTATCTGCTTCTTTTTCTTCTTCAATGTCATCTTCATCAACTTCAATTGCACCAACGCCCATGTAATGGAACAGCAAACCACTAAAAGTTGCCACAAATGCAGCTGCAGATAACGGTTTCCAAATACCCTTCCAAAATCTGACAATTTCACTAATTTTAGGGTTTTTTGGTAAGCCGTGATACAATTCTGGCTGATCTGCATGATGAAGAACATACATAACATGTGTTCCCCCAACTCCTTGCGGGTCATAAAGACCAGCATGTTCAAAACCACGTTTTTTCAAATCTACAATTCTGTGTTCAGCATGGCGAATCATATCTTGTTTAGTACCAAAGTGTATAGCGCCAGTAGGACAAGTTTTAACGCAGGCGGGTTCTTGACCCACAGCAACGCGATCGACACATAATGTACATTTATAGGAGTGATTATCTTCTTTACTAATTCGTGGAATATTGAACGGACAACCTGCTACACAGTAGCCACAACCAATACAGTGTTCCGATTGAAAATCAACAATACCATTAGCATATTGAATGATAGCACCTTCTGATGGGCATGCTTTCAAACAACCAGGATCAGAACAGTGCATACAGCCATCTTTACGAATTAACCATTCAAATTTTCCATTTATCTCGACTTCTGAATACCGCATTACAGTCCATGCTTTTGGCTCTAAATCGGCAGGATTATCATAAACACCAACAGTATTGCCAACTTCAGCTCGAAGGTCATTCCATTCGCTACAAGCAACCTGACATGCTTTACAACCTATACAGGTGGTTACATCAATAAGTTTTGCAACTTCTTGTTGATAGTCCCTAGCTCGTGGCGCTGGAGTTAAAGAATTGGTTGCTGAGCGGCGTATAATATCTTGAGTTTGTAATGACATAATTTATCCTCCCATCTTATGCCGCTGTAGTAACTTTTTCGATATTGACTAAGAATGATTTATATTCTGGTGTTTGTGAATTTGCATCACCTAAATGTGGCGTCAATTCATTAACCAAAAAACCTTTCTTTGTCTGACCTGTGAATCCCCATACTATTGGGATTCCAATAGTTTCGATCTCTTTACCATCAACTGTTAAAGTTGGAAGACGTTTAGTCACAACTGCTTTAGCTTTAATATAACCTCGATGTGAAGTGATTTTAACCGTATCACCTAATTTGATTCCTTTTTTGAGGGCAAGATTTTCACTTAACTCAACAAATTGCTCAGGTTGAGTAATTGAAGCTAGCCTTGCATGTTGCGTCCAAAAATGGAAATGTTCAGTGATACTATAAGTGGTACCAACATAAGGAAATTCGCTAGCATTCCCTAAGCGAGCCAAATCTTCTTTAAATGCGCGAGCTACAGGGCTGCTGACTTGATTTGGATGCAATGGATTATTACTAATAGGTGTTTCAAACGGTTCATAGTGCTCTGGGAATGGCCCATCGACTAACCGATTTAAACAAAATAACCCACCTAAACCATCATTATTCATGATAAAAGCACCAGCCCCACTACTTGGTGGTAATGTTGCTGTAAAATCAGGTACATCATTGCCTACCCAACTTGAGCCATTCCATTTTACTAAAACTCGTTTAGGATCCCATGGTTTACCATTTTCATCCGTTGAAGCACGGTTATAAAGTACTCGTCGATTCATCGGCCACGACCACGCCCAACCAGCATGAACGCCTTTACCAGATGGATCGCTTGGATCACGCCTTGCCATTTGGTTACCTTGTTCTGTCCAACAACCACAGAATATCCAAATACCCGATGAGGTTGTACCATCTGCTTTTAATTGTGAAAAACCACTTAGTAATTGACCTTTTTTAAGAATAACATTGCCATTTTCGTCGGTTATATCAGCAAGTGCTCGTCCATTATAATCTTTGGCTAATTCCTCAGCCGCTGGGCCTTCTGGCTCCTTATAATCCCAAACTAAGTTTTTAATTGGCTCGTAATAAGCACCACCTTCTTCAGCATACAGCTCTTTTATTCTCAAAAAGATACGCGCAATAATTTCAGGATCATATAAAGCTTCGTAAGGCGGTCTTGCGGCTGCCCAGTGCCATTGTAGCCAGCGAGATGAGTTAACTATTGTACCGTTTTCTTCTGCAAAACAGTTTGATGGTAATCTAAATACTTCGGTTTGAATTTTGCTAGAATCTACATCATTAGATTCGCCATGGTTTTTCCAAAACTCAGCTGTTTCTGTTGGCATTGGATCAATGCTCACCAAGAATTTTAAGTTAGACAAACCTTCGCGAATACTATTTTTATCGGGAAGTGCAGCAAGTGGGTTAAAGCCCTGACAAATAAAGCCATTGGCTTGGCCATCACGCATCATTTTGCTAAATCTTAAAACATCGTAGGTTTTATCCCATTTAGGTAACCAATCAAATCCCCAATCGTTATCTTTAGTCGATTTATCACCGTACATTGATTTCATAAAGCTGACAAAGAATTTTGGATAATTCCCCCAAAAATTCACTTCGCTTGGACCAAGTGGTTTTGGTGTTTTTTCATCTAGGTACTGAGTAAGTGAAACTTGAGAATCTTTTGGTAAATCAAGATAAGCAGGCAGACGATTTGATAATAAACCAACATCAGTTAAGCCTTGAATATTTGAATGTCCACGTAGTGCGTTAATACCTCCGCCCATTACGCCAATATTGCCTAAAATAAGCTGAATCATGGCAGCAGTACGGATAATTTGTGATCCATAAGTATGCTGAGTCCAACCTAATGCATATAAAAATGTGGCTGCTCTATCGTTAGTTTTAGTGCTAGCAAGTGAGCGGCAAACATGCAAAAAACCTTCAATAGGGCTTCCCGTTATTTTATTTACCATTTCGGGTGTATAACGTTTGACATGCTGTTTTAATAGATTCCATACACAACGAGGATGACTTAACGTTTTATCCCGAAGAGCATAACCGTTGTCATCCTTTTGATATGCCCAACTTGTCTGATCATACTGTTTGGTATCAGCTTCATAGCCACTAAATAGCCCTGTAGCTTCATCAAAATTAAAATCATCACGAACAATTAGGCTTGCATTACTATGAGTAACTAAGTAGTCAAAATTAACTTCGTTATTGGTAATAAGATAATTGATAATACCAAGTAGAAAAGCAATATCAGAACCTGAGCGAATAGGTACATACAAATCAGCCACTGAGGCTGTTCGATGAAAACGAGGGTCAATGGCAATTAGTTCAGCACCATTATTAATTTTTGCTTCTATAGCCCATTTAAAACCAACCGGATGAGCTTCAGCTGCATTTCCCCCCATTACGATAACAACATTAGCATTTTTGATATCATTCCAGTTGTTAGTCATGGCGCCGCGACCAAAAGTAGCCGCTAAGCTAGATACAGAAGGACCATGACAAACTCTAGCTTGGGTTTCAAGGCTTAACATACCTAATGCGCGAGCAACTTTGAACGCTAACCAACCTGTTTCATTACTAGCTGCTGAGGTAACAAGCCAGCCTGTTGTTGTCCAGCGATTGACTGTTGTGCCTTCCGCATTTTTTTCAACAAAATTTTTATCTCGATCAGCTTTCATTAAACGAGCAATACGATCAATGGCTTCATCCCAACTTATTTGTTGCCATTTATCTGAACCAGGGGCACGATATTCAGGATATTTAACTCGTTGTTCACTTTTTACATAATCCAGAACACCTGCACCTTTAGGGCAAAGAGAGCCTCGACTAACAGGATGATCGGGATCTCCTTCTACATGGAAAATAGACGATTCGGCATTTTTAGCCCCATCGCCACGGCTATATAGCAACATACCACAGCCAACAGAGCAGTAAGTACAATTATTTCGAGTTTCTTTTGATTTCAATAATTTATATTGGCGAGTTTGAGCAAGCGCTACGTTTGGAGAAAAACCAAGCGTAGCTACCGTTGTTCCAGCCATACCACCAGCACAGATCTTAAAGAACTGCCTACGGTTAAATAGCATATGGACTCCTTAAAAAGCTGACATTACGTTTTAATTTATTATATTGGAAGCGATTAACATCCTTACTAGCTGTAATGATAATCTTTAATCAAATGGAAATAAAGGGATAAACAGATATGAATTTATAAACTTTGACATATGTCAAAAAATAAAATAATGACAGCTTAATTTATGTTTAATATGGTGAAAAATTATATTAATATAAAAAAGTTTCAGGTAACACTACGTTTAAGTATAAAAATTTATAAGGCAGTTAGACAACTGACCATAAAGCGTCTAACAAATTAGTGAAAGTTATTTTTTCTTAATGATATAATTGCCATATCTCTTACCAATTGAGAAAAAATTAGTTTTTTTATGTATATTCATTACCACCGTTTCTCAAATTACTGCAAATAATACGATTAATTTCTACAATATGGTTGCATTAACCATTGTTTGATATGGCTAAAAACATAAAGGAGGGTTATCATTAATACAAAAGTTCAGCAGCTCTTGTCTCTTTATTGTTTTTAGGCGCAAAAACCAAACCTTCAAGGATATTTATTTGGATAACATAACCAGAATCACATTAGCAAAACTACTTAGTACTTTTTTTTATTATCCACCAAATAATAAAGTTACCACACCATTAATACAGGCATTATTACATATTGATGATTTAGTCAAATGGTTAAACCCTTGTATTATTTCTGAACAGTGCAATATATTAGCAAATCACATTGATGACTCAGAACTTAATTATCAGTTTTCATTACTATTTGAAGGTCAAGGAACAATGCCTGCACCACCATGGGGATCATTTTACCTTGATAAAGAACATTTATTACTAGGCGAATCACAAGAATGCTACCGCCAATTTCTGCAGCAACATGGTTTGACACTCAATACAGGAATGAACGAACCCGAAGATCAATTTGGATTAATGCTAATGGCGTATGCCATGTTGCTTGAAAATAATAACTATACAGCAGCAAAACAGTTAATCAATGAACATTTATTGATCTGGTCTTCAACCTATTTAAAAAGACTAAAGCAAAATGAGATAAGTCCATTTTATCGGGCATTAGCTATGATTGCTGATCAATATTTGCAGATGCTTTAATTCTATTTTCTATTTTTTGAAAAAATAGTTATTTCAGGTAAATGATTATTTTACTTAATGCTGAATTGTAACTTGTCATACTGTAACATTGCAGCTTTTATCTTAATCGGTATAATCCATGCTATGCTTTTTTCAAGGTAAATAATTAATGCTAGCCTATTTACAACTAATGCGATTAGATAGACCTATTGGCTCATTGCTTTTACTCTGGCCTACCCTTTGGGCAATTTGGCTTACGGGACACCCCTCTATTTACATAACAATTATTTTTATACTTGGCGTATTTGTAATGCGCTCGGCAGGTTGCGTAGTGAATGATTATGCTGATCGTCATTTTGATGCACATGTTGAACGGACTAAAAATCGCCCACTGGCTCGTGGAGCATTGACGGAAAAGAACGCATTATGGACGTTATTTGTATTATTATTTATTGCTCTTTGCTTATTGCTAACTTTAAATAAACTATCATGGTTGATAGGTTGTTTTGCGTTATTAACTGCGCTGATTTATCCTTTTATGAAGCGTTATACCCATTTACCTCAGATCATCTTAGGTATCGCATTTAGTTGGAGCATTCCGATGGTATATGCAGCAACTATTGAGCAGTTCCCATTAACCTGTTGGTTGCTTTTCTTTGTTAATATTTGTTGGACAATTTCCTATGACACCGAATATGCGATGGTTGATCGCAACGATGATGTAAAAATAGGTATAAAATCCACTGCCATCTTATTTGGACGTTATGATAAATTAATCATTGGATTATTACAGATAGCTTCTATTATTGGTTTATTATTGATTAGTTTAATCAACCAACTATCGTTGATAGTTTATATTGCTTTATTACTAGTTACAGCATTATTTATTTACCAACAATGGTTGATAAAAGATCGAGAAAGAAACAAATGTTTTAGCGCATTTATGAATAATAATTATGTTGGTTTGATTGTTTTTTTAGGTCTCTTTTCTGTTTAAAAATTAAATCACTACTATATTTACAGATTGATTCAATCGAAAATATAACTTAATCATATCTGTGTTTATTTTATATCCTTTTATTTCATGAGTTTAAGTTATAAAAAAAACCTTACTTTTTTAAAAGTAAGGTTTAGGAAGTTAACACTAATTAAAAAATTATAAATGAAAAAATTATGCTTCAATAGCAACTCTTAACTTTTTCATTGCATTTTTTTCAAGCTGGCGGATACGCTCTGCTGAAACACTATATTTATCGGCTAAGACCTGTAAAGTTGATTTGCTTTCATCAGAATCTAACCAACGTGCTTTAATAATATCTTGGCTACGTTCATCTAATTTTAATAATGCATCATGTAGCCTATCTGTCGCATCATTTTCCCAATTATCATTTTCAATTGATTTTGAGAAATCAGAATTGCTATCTTCTAAGTAAAGTGCCGGTGCAATAATTGAATTATCATCGTCATCATTATCTATATCAAATGACATATCTTGTGCTGACATACGTGATTCCATTTCAAGTACATCTTTACGACTTACACCTAATTCATCTGCTACCATATCCACTTCTGCATTACTGAACCAACCTAAACGTTGTTTAGTCTTTCTTAGATTAAAGAATAGCTTTCTTTGTGCCTTCGTTGTTGCAACTTTAACAATACGCCAATTTTTTAATACATATTCATGGATTTCAGCTTTTATCCAATGCACAGCAAATGAGACCAAACGAACACCCATTTCAGGATTGAAACGACGTACTGCTTTCATCAAGCCAATATTACCTTCTTGAATTAAGTCAGCTTGTGGTAAACCATAACCCGAATAACCACGGGCAATATGCGCTACAAATCGTAAATGAGATAAAATTAACTGGCGAGCAGCATCTACATCATCGTGATAATAGAGTTTTTCACCTAATGATTTTTCTTCTTCTGCAGTTAACATTGGATAGGTGTTAATCATGCGAAGGTATGATTCTATATTTCCTTGTGGGATTAAAGCACCTACTTGCATTTTTAAATCAGTACTCATTTAATTCCCCCTTAAATAATAAATTTCGTTACATTAAATATGTAACAATAAAAACGTTAAACTAGCGTTTATTACAATATTAGACCAATGAATTATAAATTAGTTCACTATTTTAGCTAAAATACTTAAAATGTTTTACTTAATATTAGCCTTTTATTAAATTGATATATATCTTGGCAATTTATAGCAAAATAACTAGACAATTTGTGCTATTTTTAAGTATTTCTTAGTCGCAATCAACGATGAAAGCCACCCAATACTAGCTGTTATAAGGACAATCAATAAACTCTCATCCCATAATAGCCCTTCAATATGGATTATTGTTCCAAATGTATCAGAAACATTCAACATAATTAACTCTATTTGATAAATAAATATTTCCGATAACACTAACGCTATAATAGCGCTAATAAAACTAATAAACATTCCACTATAAAGAAAAGGACGCAAAATAAATCCTTCTGTTGCCCCAATTAATTGCATAACCATAATCGTCTGTTTTCTAGAGAATATATTTAAACGGATGCTATTACCAATCACAAGGGATACAGCTATAATCATAAATATAGAAATAATCCATACGATAGATTTAACCATATCAGTTAGTGCTGTTAAACGAGTAAACCAGCTATCATCTAATTTTATATCATCAATACCATCAATGGTAAGCAATTCTTTTTGTAATCGATGTAACACAGCTGTCTTTTTTGACTCATCTTTAGGAATAACAATTGCTACTGCAGGTAATGGATTTTCATCTAGCAAATCGAGTGCATCACTAAACCCAGACCACGTTTCGAATTCTTCTTTTGTTTCATCTTTGGAAAGATATTCAACCTGATCAACTTCATAATAAGATTTAATTTTAGCAATCAATTCTGTTGTTTGTTCTGATGTTAATTCTTTATTGATATAAACTGTCAAACTGGGAGTTGGATTCCATTGCTGTGCAGTTTGACTAGCGTTTTTCCAAAGTAAATAGCTGATAGTTGGTAAAGTAATTGAAATAGCAATAACAAAAATGGTCAGTAATGAAGCAATAATATGCTGAGAAAAGTCATTAAACGTGTTACGCCAAGCATAACCGATTTGTCTTATCCAGCGAGAGAAAAAGCTATTTTCATTCTTCTTCGATTTACTAGGTTTGATATTAGTTAAGCTCATTAATTTTTAATCTCTAAACGTCCCTGATTTAAATGCAATATTCGATGGTGCTTGCGTCGTATCAGTCCCATATTATGCGTTGCCATCAAAATCGTTACACCAGCTTGATTAAATTCTTCAAAAAGCTTTAAGATATCTTTTGATAGTTTATCATCTAAATTACCTGTGGGTTCATCTGCAAGCAAAACACTAGGACGATTAACAATAGCGCGAGCGATACCTACTCGCTGCTGTTCACCACCAGATAACTGTATTGGATAAAATTCCATCTTATTAAGTAATCCAACTTTATCCAGTGAAGCGGAAACTCTTCTTTTAATTTCTTCAGCTGGTTTACCTAAAATAATTAATGGAATAGCTACATTATCATAAACAGTGTGATCCATCAGTAATTGGTGATCTTGAAAAATCATACCAATTGTGCGACGTAGAAATGGCATCTCTTGGCGTCTTAAACTTGAAACATCAACGCCATTTAACAACACTTTGCCATCATTCGCTCTTTCTAACCCACAAATTAATCGCATTAACGTACTTTTACCAGCCCCTGAGTGTCCAGTTAAAAAAGCCATTTCACCAGGTAATAAAGTGAAGCTAATATTTTGTAGTGCTGGTTTACCGCCAGAATACACTTTACTTACACGCTGAAATTGAATCATGACACTCTCTAACCATCTGTTTCATCAAACAAAGCATTGATAAAATCATCAGCAACAAAAGGCCTTAAATCTTCAATTTTCTCCCCGACACCAATATAACGAATAGGAATATTAAACTGATCGGCAATACTAAAGATAATACCCCCTTTTGCAGTACCATCTAATTTAGTTAATGTCATCCCAGTGACACCAACAGCCTCATTAAATAGTTTGGTTTGGCTAACCGCATTTTGACCAGTACCAGCATCAATAGTCAACATAATTTCATGGGGTGCTGTTTCATCGTGTTTCTTAATTACGCGTACTATTTTTTTTAACTCATCCATTAAATGAGATTTATTTTGTAAGCGCCCTGCAGTATCGGCTATTAATATATCTATTTTTTTTGCTTTTGCTGCTTGTATTGCATCATAAATGACAGAAGCGGAATCTGCATTAGTATGCTGAGCAATAACAGGGATATTATTTCGTTCTCCCCAAACTTGTAATTGCTCAACAGCCGCTGCCCGAAAGGTATCACCCGCCGCAAGCATAACCGATTTGCCTTGTTGTTGAAATTGACGAGCCAATTTGCCAATTGTTGTTGTTTTTCCAACACCATTAACACCAACCATCAATATTACAAATGGTTTATGGCTTTCTATATCAAGGGGCTTATCTACTCCATCTAAAATAGATTTCATTTCCTGTTTTAAAAGATCATGTAATGCATCAGCATCTTTTAGCTCTTTTCTCGATGCTTGTTTAGTTAAGGAATCAATAATTTTTTGGGTTGTGTCAAAACCTACATCAGCAATAAGTAACTGCTCTTCTAATTCTTCAAATAAAGCATCATCGATCCTTTTCCCTTTAAATAAACTAAGAAAACCTGAACCAATATTTTGTTTAGTCTTAAAAAGACCTTTTTTTAAACGAGAGAAAAACCCTTCTTTTTTTTGTTCAACCATAAATAATTATCCCATAACATTTTCTAAGATCATTTTATCTTATTTTAGAATAAAGCCCAATGTATTCAATAAAAGAGACCATTCTTGTTCTTTTGTCAGATTTTTTTCTAATTACAAAATTTAGAAAAACACTAGGTTGTTTACACTTCAAGTTAAAATAATCCTATAAAAACTCATAAATTATTTTCCTCGCAATCATTTTATGCAGTTTAGCCATATTATAATAGTTAATAAATCACTTAAAAATTTGTTTTTTATTTTTGAGTTGCTAAATGTTTATTGACAATACCACATCTTCATTTGAGTACGTATCACTCTTTTTACTTTTCCACTTATTTGTGGATAGGTAGGTTTGATCAATTTTACTTTTTTTATTCATGTTTATTACAATAGTTCCTCAAATTACTATAAACAACACGAATAATTTCTATAAATTAGTTTAAAATTTAAAATTTAAAATTTCATAATTATTACAATTTATTAATAATAATTATCAATATCATTTTTGTTATTACGGTAAAATGTTAAAATTATAATAAGAAAATAAAGGGTGAAAAACATTGTTAAAATTAATGAAAATTAAATATTTAATTATAGCTACTATCTTCTTTACAATTATTTATATTGTATGTTTATTCATATCTCATTCAGAGCCTACAGCTAATTATATTACCTCACCAGTTACCAAAGGTAATATTGAAAAAACCGTACTAGCCGATGGAACAATTAGTGCTTTTAAACAAGTTAGTGTTGGTGCGCAGGTTTCTGGACAAATTAAAAAACTCTATGTTGAGCTGGGTGATGAAGTTAAACAAGGCGATATGATTGCTGAGATTGATGATCTTAAACAAAGCAATGATTTAAAACAATCTGAAGCGTCACTTAATAGTTTAGAGGCACAACGTGAGGCAAAAAAAGCGAGATTAGTTAACAATCAATTAACCTATGATCGCCAGTACAAACTTGTTCATAAAGGCGTTGGCATTCAATCGGATTTAGATGCGGCAAAAGCCGAACTCGATGCAATCAAAGCCGATATTGCAGCACTTGATGCTGATATCGTTAAAGCACAAATTGCAGTCGATACCGCCAAAGTTAATTTGGGATATACTAAAATTCGCTCCCCTATCGATGGAGTGATTGTTGCAATTCCAGTCAATGAAGGACAAACTGTTAACTCTGTTCAAAGTGCACCAACCATTGTTAAAGTCGCACAACTTGATAAAATGACCATTGAAGCGCAAATTTCTGAAGCCGATGTGATCAATGTAAAAAAAGGAATGCCTGTTTATTTTACTATTTTAGGTCAACCTAATAGACGCTTTGATGGTTTAACATTACGGGCTATAGAGCCTGCACCAGACTCAATTAATACTGAAACAACCTCGTCAAGCTCATCATCAACAACAAAAAGCGCAATTTATTATAATGGATTATTTGATGTAGATAATCCCGACCATGTGTTAAGAATTTCAATGACAGCGCAAGTTTATATTGTCTTGTCTGAGGCAAAAGATGTACTAACCATTCCATCTCAAGCAATTCAAAAAAAATTGGGCAATAATAAAGCCATTATTTACCTGTTAGATAAACATAATGAGATCGAAGAACATGAAGTTACTTTGGGTATCGATAATAATGTCAATGTTGAGATAAAATCGGGGATTAAAGAGGGTGATATGGTTGTGGTCAGTGGCACTAATGGTGCTTCACTAGGTGGTAATAATGCAAGAGCCCCAAGGATTCGATTCTAATATGGTCAATAATATACCTCTTATTAAGCTTGAGAATATTGTTCGTGAATTTCCAGCAGGCGATTCAACCATACAGGTTCTTAAAAGCATAAATCTAACAATTAATGCTGGTGAAATGGTGGCGATAATTGGCGCATCAGGATCGGGTAAATCCACTTTGATGAATATTTTAGGCTGTTTAGATAAACCGACCTCGGGCACTTATTCTATTGGAGGACGCACAACAAGTGAATTGTCACCTGATGAGTTAGCTCAGTTACGCCGAGAGCATTTTGGTTTTATCTTTCAACGTTACCATTTATTAAATGCACTAACCGCACAAGGCAATGTAGAAATCCCTGCTATTTATGCTGGCGTTACCAATGAACAACGTCAAAAAAGAGCGAACGAAATTTTAACACGTTTAGGGCTTGCCGAAAAAATCCACAATAAACCTAACCAGTTATCTGGAGGTCAACAACAGCGGGTCAGTATTGCCAGAGCCTTAATTAACGGTGGACAAATCATTTTAGCTGATGAACCAACGGGAGCACTTGACCGTAAAAGTGGTTTAGAAGTGATGGCTATCTTACAAGAGTTACATCAACAAGGTCACACTGTTATTATTGTTACCCACGATTCAAATATTGCCCAAAGTGCCCAAAGGATTGTTGAAATTAGTGACGGTAATATTATTTCTGATTCTATTAACCCTAATTATCAATTTGATCAAAATGATAATCGGCAAGTTAAGCAAATCGAAGCAACCAGAACCCAAGATAATCTACTGGCAAAATATTACCGTTTTCGAGATGCTTTTAAAATGGCCATGCTATCAATGCTTTCGCAGCGATTACGGACATTTTTAACCATGTTAGGCATAATTATTGGCATTGCCTCGGTAGTCTCTGTTGTTGCATTAGGACAAGGCACAAAGCAGAAAATTTTATCTAACATTAACTCATTAGGAACTAGCACGTTAGAAATCTATGCAGGATCGGGCTTTGGTGATCGTAATGCGGATAAAATTACTACATTACGCTCATCAGACGCAGATTTTTTGGCGCAACAAAACTTTGTCCACAGTACTACCCCTAACCTTGCAACCAGTGTTTATTTCCGAATTAATAATTTAGCAGTAACTGGAACAGTAAATGGTGTAGGAGAGCAATTTTTTGCGGTTCGTGGTTACACTATTTCTCAAGGAAAATCTTTTGATGAAGCAAGTATTATTGCCTCGGCACAAGATGCAGTGATTGATGACAATACTGTTAAACGGTTATTTGCAAATCAAAACCCAATTGGAAAAATTTTAATGGTTGGACAGTTACCAGTAAGAATAATTGGTGTTGCAACTAAACAACAGCAAGGATTTGGTAGCAATGAAAGCCTGAATGTTTGGTTACCTTATACTACCGTGATTAACCGCATGGTAGGTCAAACTTCGTTAAAAAGCATTACAGTACGTGTTAAAGATAATGTTAATTTATCTGTTGCTGAACAAGCTATTAATCGAATTATGTTACAACGGCATGGTACAAAAGATTTTTTCATCTTTAATTCCGATAATATACGAGAAACAATCAACTCATCCGCTTGGGTAATGACGTTATTGGTTTCGGCTATTGCGCTGATTTCCCTCGTTGTTGGCGGTATTGGTGTGATGAATATTATGTTAGTATCAGTCACAGAAAGAACTCGAGAAATTGGCGTACGAATGGCTGTCGGTGCTCGATCAAGTGACATATTACAACAATTTTTAATTGAAGCTGTATTAGTATGTTTAATTGGCGGAACAATAGGTATTGTACTCTCGTTTGCCATTGGCTTTATTTTTAATTCAGTTGTTACATCATTTGCAATGAATTTCTCAGCAATAGCTATTATAGCGGCATTTAGTTTCTCAAGTATAATTGGTATTATTTTTGGTTATTTCCCTGCTAGACGGGCTGCTAAACTCGATCCAATTTATGCTTTAGAGCGAGAGTAACAATTGATATAATAAAAAATCCCATTGCACAAAATGATACAATGGGATTTAAAACGTCAAAAATAAGGGATTAACTTATGTTGTTTCTAAACTTGTTAACCATTTATTTTTTATCAGAATGCGCTTTTTCTTCTATTTTTGCATTAGGATCTAACCCTGCTACAAATGCAGTAACTCTTGCATAATCATTAATAAATGCATCATCACTAGTTACATTAAGTTGATTTGCTATGATAAAAAACTTACGATTAACAATAACCGTAGGGATTGAATCTGGTTTCATCTCTTTAATCGCATCTGCTTGTTGTGCCATAAATGATTTAACCAAAAAGCTATCTTTTGTTTTATCATACACTTCATTACTAACACCTAATTTTTCAAAAACAGCTTTAATGTCATCTGCTGTTTTTATTGTTTTATCTTTTTGAACCGCATTATAAAGTGCATCTGAAGCTTTATCTTCTATACCTAGTACATTAGCCACAGCCCATGCTTGCGCAAGATCTTTAGCTAATGGTCCAAAATCTTCTAAATGGTAGCGTTTGAATTTAACACCTTCTGGTAAAGCCTTGCTAATAGTTTGAGGACCTTGATTTTGAATTTCAAATCTAAAACAGCTTGGGCAATTAAACGAAAAGAACTCAATAACTTCTTTATCTGGCGATGGATTAGTTGGTAGCGCAGCATATTGTTTACCTAATTCAATCGGCTCAAATGCATTCGCTGACGTGTCGGCTTTAGTAATAGTTGGGCTTTCATTTGCAAAACAGTTTACAGAAAAAAGCAAAATACTAATTGCGATAAGTGTTTTTTTCATTTTAATGATTCTCCTTATTCTTTTATAATCCCACGAGCTTTTAACAATGCGGTTTTAAAATCTTCTTCATAATCTTTTTTTAGACCTGGAATAACATCATTCTTATCCGAACCCCGCATTTTTAAATGATAAATTAAGACTTCATCACTCAAATCTTTTAATTCACCTTCAAAACCAGCCTCTTGACCTAATTTAGCTAAAAATTGTAATAAATTAAGATCAGAATCGCCTTCCCATGCGGGTTGCAATAATTCCATTACTTCATCAATACGATGACATTTCATAATTGTTACCTTTAGTAAATCTTCAAACCTTTCGAAGATAATGATAATTAAGCAATCATTAAAAATGATACGCTACGACTTGCAATAACATTACTATATAGTAATGTTATTTTGTTTTTTCGCAACGTAAAAGAGAAATAATTTATGGAAAAACCCTCTATTACTGCAATCATTCTAGCTGGAGGTAAAAGTACCCGCATGAATGGCAACGACAAAGGACTGTTATTATTACATCAAAAACCACTTTATCAACATGTCATTGATTGCATCAAACCTCATGTTGATGCAATCATGATTAATTGCAATCGTCACACTGAACAATACCAAAAAGCTGGTTATCCTATATTTAGTGATGACCTAGCAGGATTTTGTGGACCATTATCGGGGATTTACAGTGGTTTATTACGCAGCAAAACCGATTGGAACTTATTTGTCAGTTGTGACACGCCTTTTTTGCCAGCTGATTTAATTGACCGTTTAGCTTTTTATACGGCAAATAACAGCGCTATTTATCCACATGATGGACAATACCACCATCCAACCATCCTACTTATTCATAAAACCGTTACTCAACAACTAAAAATCTATTTAGAGCAAGGCGAACGCAAGCTGATGCTGTTTTTAGAACAAATCAGTGCTAAATCGGTTGATTTTAGTGATAAAGCAGCTTGTTTTAGCAATATCAACACGCTAGAGGTGCTTAATTCATTTAATCAGAAAGAAGATAAATAATCATTTATTTTCATAAAAAATAGGGTGTTAGCTTTAGGACATTTTGGCTTTTGCGGAATGATTAATATTGCTGATAACATCTAAAACACAAACACACCCAACAGCCAAGTTTGGCGTGCTAGCTTTACTTGGTTATCGGTATATTTTGATGCTGTGATAAGGCAAGCATATTAGCATTGTGGTGCTATAAGCGTGTTTTTGCTCTAAAATTGTTCAGGTAGGCTATTGATTTTATTGAACTTTTATTTGCGTTTCTAAATAAAATCAAACACTTATAGGCTAGTTATTTATTACATTGAATTTGACTTTTTAATAAAAGCGCTTTTGTTATTTGATAATAGCTATTATTGGCAACTTGTTAATAACAGCTAGTTAATAACAAAAGCGCAAACTTTAAAATTGTTTCGGTCGGGCGTTGTTTTGGCTTTTAGTCATTAAACTCAGCGCCCCAACTTGCGTTGGAGCTTTATTATTTTTTATATTTTCCTCTCAGGCACCATAATCACCTTCCGCACCTAAAGGATTAAGAAATAAACGCTAAAAATTAAGGTGCAGTACAAATAGTATAGCCACGATCGTAAACAAGATCGAAAGTACCGGTGGCGCCGAAATTCCCGGAAACAACGTTCGAACGTTTACCATCTTTTAATTCACTTGAAAAGTAAGCGTCGCCCATGAATCCCACATCAGCATAGTATTGCATACTGCCCCACTCAGTGAAAAATCCTGCTCCAATGTGACGCTTGAAAAGCGTAGTATCAGACGTCGCTATGCCACTGCCACTTATACATGAATAACACTTCCCATTGGTTAAATTCCTTACCTGCGGAGGACGATAACCCAAACTATTACACCATGCTAACTGGTCACTATAAGTTTTCCATTGACCACCACGATTGACGAACCACTGCCTCAACACAAATCCATACCTCACCTCATTACCACTTCTATCCCTTCCGACTAACTCAAAGGTTTGCGGTAAAGATGGACGTGTTAGTGAACTTGGATTATCTGAATTTATCTGAGTACTATCAGCTTTAGGACCATTCAACGTTACCCTCGTTACGTTCTTGGATTTATCAGTAATCCACTCATCAGCTGGTATAGTATTCCCTTTTGGGTCCGTGAATGTCCCTGAAAGTGGCCTTGTCCAACTCACCGCTGCCGTTATATCACCAAGCGTAGTAACTGTCCAACTCAATTGGCTTGCATCTACCCCAACTATATCCAAATCAAAATACAATCCATCTGCACCTGTTGTTGGAAAATTTAAACCGTAAGATGATGGATTAGTGGACTGAATTAAAAAACCCTTTGCTGGGTTCCACATACTAGGTGGACCTGCATACCTGCCTGTGCCATAATTTAGATTCGGCCTGACCGAACAAATAACGGGCTGTGACGGCAGAGTGATATAATACTCCGCTGTTCCTCCACTAAAAGTACTACTATTCGGCATGCCATAACGAGTCTCTAAAGTTCCCTCTGAACTATCTAAGGTTACCTTATAAGGTGCATTACATAGACTTAATGTATCACTACGATTAACGGTATTGCCATCTTTATCTTTTATTACTAACGATATACTTCCTGATGCAGTAACTTCACCTGCTCCCTGTCCATCCCCATCATCATCGCCCCATTTACCTTGTGCCACTAAGTCATTTATATTTATTGAGTTGCTTGATGACGGGACTATCATTTCAATATCAGCAAAAGTATCCTCTACATTCGGTAACTTGATTGGCGCTGTCGGTGATGAAGAATTATTTTGCAATGTAAATGTTCGACCATCCGATAACTTAATACTTAATAAGTCATCTGTAGTAGTCAATTTGGTAGTACCGCCATCAATAGTTAAATAAGGCGCAGTACCGTGAATG
>NZ_JAGGHR010000018.1:0-46158 GCF_024104075.1 Gilliamella sp.
CTTTTGCTTCAAGTTTAGCAACTTCCAATTTATCACTAAGCTCTTTGACTTCTTCGGCGTATGATTTTGTTGTGCCTGTACCTTTCTTTTTACTAGCGTTTAGCTTTTCGTTTTCGTCATAAATTTTACCAAGAGTATCAAATAATGGTTGTAGCACTTTTCGAACTTCTTCAGATACTTCTGACCATTTTTTTGTTTTATCGATTAACCCCAAAATTGTTGTTTTGTACTGCTCGCCAGCATCACCAAGCTCATTTAACGCATTTTCATAGATATAAGCTTCTCTTTTCGCTCCTTTGGTTTTCATTTGAACTATTTCGAGTTGCGTAGAAAGCGATTTGACTTTATCGTCAACTTTGTTTTTGCCGAGTTTTTCTAACGCTTTAGCAAAGCCGTCAACTCCTGTAGCAGCTTGTTCTGCTCCTGCGCTTGTGTTTATTAACAACGTATTGATATAGCTAATTATTTTTGATGCATTTTCTTTTTTCTGAATTAATGTATCTAAAGATGCGTTTAGTTTTACAATTTTTTTCCGATTTTCCTCGATTATTTGTATAGAACCGCCAAGCTCAGCTTCCTGCGCAATAATTTCTTGATTAAGTCTTTTAATTTCACTTTTAACACTATCAATCTGATCTTCAATATTTTCTAAGTTATCGCAATAATCTTGCTGCTTATCTAGCAACTGATTTAACGTTAAACTCTTTAATGAATCGCTCATTGAATCAACAGAATCTGAAAAATCCAATGCTTTTTGTCGAGCTTCAGAGGCTTTATTCGACCACATTGTCAATGCACCTGCCGCGAGAAACAACATACCAGCAGGACCACCCAGTAAAGCCATAGCTGAACGCAAACCTTTTGCGGCAAAAGATGTTGCTTTCATTGCTACATCAAGTCTTGCTTGCGCTGCTGTCTGCTGATTTGTAGCAGCAGTCAAGGCGTCAGTGTTAGCTTTTAACTGTTTTCTAATTGCGTTTCTAGTTTTTTCTGTTTGTGCAAGTTTTAGCTGTGCAGATAATGATTGTTGTACAGCTCTTAAATGAACAACCTCCGCTTGTGCTTGCTGTAGCGCTGCTTGTGCTGCCGCTTTTTCAGCTTGAGCAAGTTTTATATCATTAATCACTTTCTCAGCACTCTGCTTAGTCGCATTAGCTAATGATGTGATATATTTACCTGCATAAATAGCGGCAAGCGCACCAACACCGGTCATCAATATATCGACATGCTGAGACATTAGAATCAACGAATCAACTAAAACTTTGGTTGCGCCCGTTGAGTTATTAAGCTCGCCAAGGTACTTTTTAAGATTGTTGGTAACACGGTTAATACCATCGGTTACTGTGTTGCGCATGTTATCAGCAAGCGCAGCAGTTTCTTCTTGTGCGGCTATCATTGCATCAGTAAAGTCTGACATAGATAACTTGCCATCAGAAGCCATTTGTCTAACTTCTGCCTCAGTTTTCTTTAACTGCTTTCCGAGGGTTTTAAGTACGCTAGGCATTGCATTAAAAACAGACATCGCATCAATACCGGCTAGCTTGCCTTTCATTTGTGCTTTGGTGAGGGCGTTTATGGCTGATTCTGCGCTTAACGCGTTAGTTTTATTAATTGTCATCAAGTTAGATAACGTATCGATGTAAGACAATGTACTCTGAGTACTATATCCTAGCTCGCCCATCGAATTTGAAAGGCGAATATATAACTCTGATGATTCTTCAATTGTACGACCGTTTCGATCAGAAGTTGCCAAAAGTTGGTCTAAAATGTCTTTAGTTTGTGATGCCGTAGCACCTGTATTTTGTATACGATCCTCTAGCTCATTCCAACTTTGAGCATATGCAATGATTTGGCTAGAAACTAAAGCAGCAGATATAGCCTTGGCAATCTGTGTTATCTTGCTCATTGACGCGGCTGTCCGATCGAACCCCTCCTGTGCTCTTTTATTAAAACTAGACACTTGCTTATCTGCCGTTAATAAATCACCAGTTTTCGCCTCTATTGTGTAATATATACTTCCTGCTTCAAATGACATAAAAACCTCTTATAGAAATCTAAACGCGAAAGCCACCAAAAGCGGCTTGACAGTTATTATTAGCTGATTAATCCGACAACAGAATCCGCATAAGACATGGCAGAATCGTAATCATCTTGTGAGATGATATCTTTATCGTTAGCTGGGAACTTTGCTTCCATCGCCTCTTGAAATGCTGTCATTGACATATTCCACGCGTCAAGCTCTCTCATCCCCAAATGGGCCACGGCTAGATAAACAAATTTTTTGGCATGAAATTCATTACTATAGTCTGCATCTTCGCTAGTTTTTTTAGGCGGAACATCACCTATTAAGCCGTGTTTTAATAAATGCTGAGCTAGTATAATTCTGTCCTGAATGGGTATAACCCCATCGATTTCCGCTAAATTGTTTTCATCACCCTTCAAATACCCAGTAATAACAGAACAGTCCGCTTCACAACATGCATTTAGAACCTTATCTGCGGTATCAATAATTAATTGCTCCGAATCGATATGTTCAGCACCAAAAAGAATAGCGAAAGACTCTACTATCTCTTTGGAATTGCCTATTTTTGTCATATTCAAAAATGACGGAATAAAAATAAAAGCCTCATTATTGACATAAATAACAAATTCCCCAACTTCTGTTATTACTGGTTTCATTTACGCCTTCCTTGATCCTACTTCTGGGATAACGGTTCTTGTTACATTACCTGCACTTGTGCCCTCAATTGACCATGTGCAAACATCATCATACGGGTATTCTTCGGTTAATGATGACAACAAATAACATCCCTCGATCACCCTGTTAATAGTTGGATTGACAATTTTAATCCAAGCGTACGGTTGTCCATCGGTGTCCTGAGACGGGCTTTCGATGTGATCTAATAAAGCGCTTTGAGTCTGGATGTCATCACCTCTAGAAATACCGTCAAATGACACCGTCTTTTCCTTGGTTGTAACCATTGATTCAGTTGTACCATCTTCGGATGTATCGGCTGTAACATCAATTGTGTTCCAGTTGACACCACGTGATTTACCCCGAATCATGCCAAGTCGTTTATAATCCGTATCATTTGGTTTTTTGTCTGGATTACCAATTGAATAATAAACACCGACCTTTCGACCAGTTCCTGCATTACTTTTAGCCATAAATGTACCTCTTATCTTGATATAATCATTTGAGCGGTAAATTCGAAAATAAACCGCCCCTCTTCTGTATTTGCTTGGGTTATTCCTCCGACTGGACTCATTGAAATAACATTGTTGGATTCAAAATCATCTAGCATAAACTGCCTGATTTCATCTGCTTTATCGTTAACCGCTACGATATTCGAATCATTGATCGCTGAAATAATTACAATCCTGAAATAATCTCGCGTTATCGCCTCACTAGCATTACCGCCACCAGCAGGGACAATCACAATATATCTATTGGATTTTGTGTTTTTTACTTCAACCCACTTCCGAAATTGTAAAATGTAATCATCAAGTAAATTATGTGAATTCAGCCAGCTTTTTATTGAGTTATATGTATCAGAAATCATATTTTGTAACTCTCCCTAATAACCTGCTGTATGACATCCTTACCGTCCCGTTCAAACCCTTTTTTGATAAAATCAGGCTCAGCATTAGGAGACCAGTAATTACCCTTTGATTTTTTACCCGTTCTCGGTTTCCCTCTTAATTTTGCTTTAGCGCTATTAACGAAAGCAGCATAATTAGCCGTATAACCAACTCGACCAACCCAACCTTTTGAGATTGGTTTTAGCTCTCTATACTGCGAGTTAATAAGATTGGACGTGTCGATTGGAGTAAGTGGAGCAACAAAAGACATACCAACAATCATAACTTGCTGGATAATCCTTTGAGTTCTGATGTTGGCAATTTCATTAGTTATTCTGTGAATATTTCTATTCACCTTTGAAACGCCTTTAACTGCCATTATGTAACCACCTCGTAATCAGGGATTTCACCGAAAGCGCTCATATCATATTCAAGCACAAACTCTACTTTTTCAGCGTTTGAGGCTTCTAACGATAACGAAGTTTTATCACCTTTTGCTATGAAGTCGCCCTGTTTAATTCGGTTATCTTCGGTGTAAAAAGTTGTTTTTCTTACCCTTTCAACACCTAGAGAATCAATGTAAGCACCCAGTGCGTTTGGTACTTCATCTTTCCATGTGCATTTCACCAAATAAGGTTGACCGTAAGTATCAACATTGTTTTCTCCGTCGTATCCCATGTGAGGATATACTGTTGCAACATTTGTATAGCTCCAATTCGCGGTATTACTCATCCCTACCTCCAACAACTAAAAAAAATGGTTTTTTTGAGCAAGAAATACCTAGACAATCAGTACATCCGTGAACATCAAGATTTTTTAGTAATGAGTACATAGATTTAAAGCCCACATCATCATATTTAAATGACCTTGACGCACCGCTTGGTGCTGATTGTGATGCGATTTTTCTTGCTCCTTGCATTTGAGCCAGTAAACAAGCTGAGTAAATCAGTATCAAAAGTTGGTCGGCTTCTGAATAACCATGAGTAACCAAGCAATCACTGATTGAATTCACCTTGTTAAGGATTGCGTTAATAACAATGCTCGGTACAGAATAACCAAGCTCTGATAACATTTGATTAACGTCTTCTGCGGTTACCTGTACTGACATGATTATTTACCCTTTTTCTTTTTGTCTGCTTCAACTTCAACAGATTGCTGCTCTAACACAATTACACGCCCCATAAAAGCAGTAGGAATGTCTGTAGCATGGAATTCATACCCAATAGGTAGTTCAGTTACCGCGCCATCAATGCGGCCGAAACAGCCGCGTTTAGTTACCCGTAATTTCATCAATTACCCCCGAGCGTTAAAGACTTTGCTTTTACCGTTAAAGTCACGTTTGATTTGCAAGCCAAATGCCGACCAAACCAATGTTTGATAGTTGTCATGCGGGTTGATTCGTTGCTTCATAAACGAGCCAATCGGCGCAGCAATACGGGTTTTAATGTACTGAGCATTGCGAACGTAACCAATGAAGTGGTTGCCTTTTAACTCAAATGTTTTAGTGAATGAACCAATGTGCGCTGAGTAACGTAAAATATAGTCTTTTACTGTCCCCTCTTTAAATCCATTTGAATTAGAGTACGGAAGATTTAGACGGCGCTCAATTTCGGGAGAGATAAAGACTTTTAATTGTTCTGACACTAAATTAGCATCAAGAATAACAACAAGGTCTTTTGTGAAGAAATTAATAATATCGTCGTTACTTGTGGCTGTTGATGTTAAGTCAATATTCAAACCAGATGCACTTAAATCTACTTGATTGGTGTGCGGATGATTAGTAATACCCTTACCCTCAAAGTTTTGTACTTTGATTTTTTCATCACCTGTTAAAATGTATTGCGCCATATCTTGGCGTAATGCTGCCACTGCCGCTTCTTGGTCATCTGACATTGCGTCGATGTTTTCCGTTTGTAAACCTAACCATTCACGCCATTCACGAGCATAACCTGTTTTAAAGATTGGTACAGGGTCGCCGTAATGGTCATAAACAACCTTATCTAGCGTTTCTGGCTCTTGCCCTGACATTGAACGATTAACATATCCTGCATCGCTTGAAACACGGTATAGCGCAGCTGTTTTACCAATGGAGATAGGCGTACCTAACGATAACAAATCATCAAGTAATGGTGCGCCCTCGTCATCACGGATAACACGGGTGGTCACGTTATCTACTTCACGCCAGTAATCGTGGGTTAAGATTGCGGCTTGATTAACTTCAATAGCATTGCCGTGTGTTGCGCTCATTTGGTTTTGAGCATTGTTAAAGATTTGACGGCTTGCTTTTAACTGATTCCAAGCCTGTGCCACTTGGGCAGAGTTGGTAATTAATTTTTTATTAAAAATAATCTTTTCGTTCTTCATTATTGCTCCTTAAGCTTTACGAACTCGAACTTGTTCAGCGGTTGCGCCAACGGTATAGGTTTCAAATGCATAGAACAGCACCGCATCAGTACCGCTTGTTTTTTTTAGTGTTCCGTCACCGTTAGATGCTAATTTGTCACCAACTGTTAACGCTTCACCTGCTTTTACTAAAACATGGTAAGTAACATCATCCTCACAAATAATGGCGATACCTGATGTGTCATTCGGTACATTGTCACGGATATCATGACCACCTAGATAATCATTTGTGATGACTAAAGCTTGGGTTTGCTCACCTGCTGCTGAGTGTTTCATTAACTTATTGTTAACCACAGCAACCAAAGAGCATGGCGCAATCGCTTCACCTGTTTTTAAGTCAATTGTTTGTGGGTCGTTTTTGCGTGCAGGACCACCAATCACTGTTTTAAATCGAATCATTACTCTGGAGCCTCCATGTTTAATAGTGAATTATCTGAATTATTAGCAAAACCGCCGCTAATAGGTGCTGTTTTAACGCACTGTGCGTATAAGGCATCTAACGGCTCACCAGATAGCGCATTGACTGCGGTTTGTGTCATGTTGAACTTGTTTTTTACTGCTTCTCGCTTAACTGAGAGTTCTTTTTCTGTGTTTGCATTTACTGCTAATTCAAGACTTGTAACCTTGTTCATCAATGCTTTAGCCCATGCTGGTGCATCTTCGGCATTAGTTGCATTTTTCTTCTCCTGTTCAGCTTTTTTCTTTTCTTCTTCCTCAGAAGTTTTCTTTTTTCCAATTGCTTCTTTGGTTGTTTGCTCGTTATAGGCTTTTAACAGTTGCTCATCTGATAAGCCGTCAGTCTTAATACCTGCAGCATTTAGAGCTAGTAAGATTTTTTCTTTCATTAAGTCTTCTTCCTCTTTTTGATTAAATTTAAATACGCTTAAAACCTCTTTAATGGTTTTACTAATTACATTGCTTATTGAATCTTCTGAACACTCAATAAGACTTACATTTTCAATTGGCGATTTTTCACCGTTGGAGTTAACAAAAATGCCCACTCCGTCATCTGGCGTGGCAGCACCTTGTTTATCGGGTAGTATTGCGACATGATCGAACTTCATATTTCGAGCTATTGACTTATACCGTTTGCCTTTTGATGTGCCTGATTGATTATCGGGCGTGTAAGTTAGCCCCGTTGATACATGAATTGGTGTAGTGTTTTTCCCGCTCATCATGTCATCAAGCCGATTCACAAGCATTCGACCTTTCTCGGTACTTTCAGCAAATTTCCTATCGATATACGCATCCATGAGTACCCTATCGTTAGATTTGCGAACATTTCTACCCCAAGCACCGATATAGAAGTTATTGATAGCCTGAGGATTTAATGCGGAAACGTGCTCGTTATTTATTCGTGGATGGTCAAGTGGCATTAAATTATCATTCAATGTCATGTACGATTTGTTAATTTCATCTGCCGGGTAGAAAATTCCATTCATGACAATATCATCCACGATAGGGACCACATCATTAATAACAATGTGCTCTTTACCGTCGATGATTTGTGTTGATATTTTGGATTTACTATTAACGACAGATAAAACATTTACACTTTTAAGTGTCATGCTTTACCTCGTGTGGATTTTAGATGTAAAAAAACCGCCGAAGCGGTTTGGGTGATTCGGTTATGAATGCCTGATAACGAAAAGCGCTTCCGCTAAACAGCCTAGTTGATATCTTCCGTAACTAGTGCTTGCCTGCTCAATTAAACGCTTTAATTGCTCCTCGGCGTCATCTGGAAGTGGTTCCATATTAATGAGTTCAGAGGCAATATCTACTAATGATTCATCGTCTTTCACTTTAACCCCTTATCTAATGACTCAAAAAACTTAAATAATTCTGGATATAAACGTTTTTTTGCTTCAAATGGATTTTCAATATACAACGAAAACGACTCGGCAACAAACTCCATTTTATTATATTGAGCGTACTTACTAATTGCATGCGCCCAACCGCGATCCCACGCTTTCCAGATGATGTCGTCAATTTCTTCTCGATAATGATAATGCAATGCATGTCCCATCTCGTGAGCATAAATACCTCTTGGTGTGGATACAGCACTCCACGGCATATAATCCATTTCGTGAATTATTTTAGCTAATTGCTCATTCTTACCTTTGATGGCTATCAGCATAGAACTTCGCTTATACCCTTTCGTTTTGCTGTGTAAATCAGATTCTAGCAATGCTTTTTTATCAACACTATCTGATGTAATAAGAAGCGCTTTAGCTTCGTGTGAGTATGCGGCTAGCATTTCTTTAGGAGGCTCTCTATATTTATAGACATCCCCTGTTATCGAGCCTGTGTATCTAAATTGAGGTAAATCAAATCGTTTCTGTATTTCTGATACCAACTGTAAGCACGGCGCCAATTCTTTAGTATCAATATCCTGTGGTAGGTTTGAGGTTTCAGTAATGTGTTTTCTTGCCCACTCATTAGCCTCTTCGACAGAATTTAAACTTTGTTGTTTCGGTCTGTTTTGCTCACGCCAGTCATCAGATTCTTTTAATAATCTATCAATACTAGCTTGATTATATGGCTCACCTTTTTCATTAAGCAGTACCGTTACTTGAGCGCAATAACAATTAAATCGGTTGCCATTCTCTTCATACCAATCAGCCACTTGCTCAACAGTATAAACCTTACCGTGCCTATCGACATGTGTTGACCTAGAATTAGGCTTTAAAGCAGACATATGTAATAAGCCTGTTTTTAACCCTAACTCTTCTTGCGTTCGTTTAGTTTCATCCCACGTTGCTTGACGAAGAGCGCCTACTTGTTCAGTCTGCGCTATGGCTTTAGCTCTGCTATATGAAACATCAATACGCTTACTGATAATATCGGCTGTTTCTCGTGGGTTAATCCCTCGGGCTACAGCGCTACTTAAAACCGTACCTAAATCACTTTTTAGATTATCCGCAAGCCCTTTCCAGTCGTTGAATGTTGCTGTATATGCAAGCCCGATTCGGCGAATATAAGCATCACTAAATAACAATGATTCCAGTGATGTAGCTTGTGAATAGAGTGTTGATTGAGTAGATAGATTATGAAAAGTGCGATTAGTCCCCATTTGATACATATCAGCAACAAACTTACCTGCCCAAAACTTCTCAATACCGCCATCAATTAAGTTTTCATCAACAATTTCTTGAATGCGAGTTAACACCCTAGCAAGTTGATTGCCGTCAACAGTGTAATTAACACTGGCATTAACGACATAGAGTGTATTATCAACGAATATCGCTGTTTTAATCGGCTCTTTAGCATAGTAGCCTAAGCTTAATTCGATATGCTCAATAATTGATTGTTTGATTGTTTTGTAGCGTTTTTGTATTTCGCTACGCATTTGGAGAATTTGTTTGTTGGTGAGTGTAGGGTTGTTTTTACTTTTCGGTAGTATCGGATTCTTTGGAATCGGCTTTATTATCTTCGGTCTTTTCAATATCGATATCCTCTAAATCAGGATCGGGCTCATAACCACCAACTTCTCGTATTTCATTTGGTGTAAACACAGGAATGCCTATAGATTGTTGCGCTTTGACGTTCACGTCTGACATTTTGAGCATTAATTCGATTTTTTCAGCTTGGCTCGGTGCTAACAAGTCGGACCATTTAAGAGTGAGCGTACCGTTAACTAGTGGCTGAATAACTTTTAGCGTAATAAGCTGATTAACAAACTCTTTGATTAATGTGCTCAAAAAACCATTACGTCGAGACATTCCTCGTTTTGCGTAATCTGTCTTATCTTCATCTGATGCTAACCGCCCCGTTTGTTGGCCAAAAATAATGGTAAATGGTATTCTAGCGGAGGCAGCAAAGCTATTTGCGGATACTGACCATCCAGCGCTAGGGTCAGCGGGAGCAACCGATAGAATATTAGCTGTCGCACCTGCTGTAATTAACGCGCTATCAGTGCCAGAATTTAACAATGCTATTTGTCGATTTAATGCATCAGCAGGCTTTTCAAAGCCTCGCTTTCTTAACTCTTTCTCCAGCTCCTCCATGTCAGTATCAATGTCATAATTCAGATGAACTTGCCTACTAGCATTTTTTAGGAAGCCCTCTGCGCTACCGCCTGAGTATTTCATCATGTCGATTAAATCGTTATAGCCAACCTCAAGCTGTGATTCGCCATCATCCATTGAATTAATAACGGATGTTTCATTGAGTATGATCACCCTGTCTGGATGTATTCTGCGAGAGATATTGGGCTTACCTGACTTGTCACCTACCGCTATTTCATTAAATTGGTACATTGTGACTTGGCCATAGTTTTCGTCGGCTTCGTCATTATTCCATTCGCAAGCCGTTAACTGAGCTTCCCAAGCAGGGATTAGCTTAACAATGGCATCTTTTGGTTCAAGTCGGTTCAATACGACCGTATCAACTGGCTCTTCCCATTTTTTACCGTCTCGTAATTGAATAATGAGTCCTGAATATCTACCGACAATTCCACGCTTGTCCGCTTCGGTGATAGCTGACCACAATTTATCGTTAAATAAATCAGTAACTATTTGCTCCCACGTTGTTAGCTTTGAATCTTGCTCTCGGATGTCGCCATCAATAAATTTAGGGTAATCTAGCCAACAAATATCACTTAATCGTTCAACAAAGCCACGGGCTGCACTGTTTCGCTTATATAGTTTATAGAAATCTGAGAAAGTGAGATTTTCTGGATAACCAAACTCGCGATCGATAAATGCCCTTTTGGTGTTATTAACCAATCCTTGTGATGCATACGCTAACCGTTGTCGGCTTATATCCTGATTGCTATTAATTGCGGTTTGAGCAGCGTTTAATAACTGCTTGTCTGTTAAATTCGAATAACCCATTGTTACCTCATAAATAATCCTGCTGAGCGTTTGCGTTTATTTCGATTAGCCACAGCAAAATATCTAAACGCATCCGCGCCGTGCGATGTGTGATCATGTAGCGGTTTATCTCGCCAACAGCCGTTTTTATCATCCCATGCTTTTCGATAGGCTTCTAAATAAGCAATACCTTGTTCGCACCTGCTAGAATCAAATGCGCAAAGAGGAAGAATTTCACGAACTGATTCGATGCCATCATCAACACTTAGCCTTGGTGCTACATTAAATTTAATGCTGTATTTCTCACCGTCAATTTCATAGCCTTCTTTTGCTATCTGTTTACGGCTCTTACCATCACCCGATAATTCACGATTATCAATATCGTGCGGTGCCCAGTGCTCGGCATATTCATAGCCAAGATTTTGTGATTTGTCTTTTAGGACCTTCATGTAGTGCCTGAGACCCTCGCCACTATTTTCGTAGTAGTCGATGATGTGAAATTCTTCACCCACTTTGCGCACAAACCAAATAGCGGTTGAGTCACCAATACCTAAGTCCCAATAGGTATAAACTGGTAAATGACTATTATCAGGTAGTACGGTAATGCGTTTTTCTTTGTATAGCTCTCTGAATTGCCTTGCATAGTAAGCACCCTCGATTGATTGCTCAAAGGCTTCACTTGGAATGGATGGATACTCACGCTTCATATCATCACCAAGTGTTTTCTCTTTTGCGTGATACCAAGCTTTTTGCTGTTCGGTCAATGTAATGCCATGCTTAGCTTTTATCTCGCTAAAATATTCTTCCAACCTAGATGGTAATTGCTCAACTGGGGGGATTGCGTATAACGGATTTTTCCACCATGAAAAAAAGAAGAATTTCCAATCAAGTGATGATAACGGCTTGCCTTGAATATGCGCTTTTTCTGCGGTATTACAGTAATCATAAAAATAACCGCTTTTACCCTCTGCGGTGCTTTCTATTGTAATGAAACACCCGGTAGCAACAGCTTCAAAAGCACCGGTGATAATTTCTTTAGCTTTATCTGGGAACTTTGCACAAATTTTACCGAACTCAGAAACATGCAGATAACGGAGCGTGCCTCCACGGAATGAAGTTGATACATAAAGCGAGCCACCTTTTTTAAATACCAACTCACCTGCGGCATCATTACTAGCAGGATTCGCTTGCTTTATTTCTTCTGGCAACCTGTCATACGCATATTTTACTTTTTCTCTAAATAATCGTTTAGCATCATTTAGAGTATGAGCAATCAACGCACACTTGGCTGATTCAAATAATGCCGCGTCTAGCTGAATAATGCACACCTCGGTAGTAAATCCTAATTGACGAGCCTTTAGGATGATATTTCGAGTGTGCATACCTTTGAAGTATTCAAGCTGCTCAGGTGTCATTGTGAAACGAATTTGTTTACCTGTTTTATCTGTGATTCGGTAGAGATTATTTAAACGCCAAAGCTTATTGCTGAGTTTTCTTAAATGTTCAGGGGATAACATTACCCCTCCCTCGATAATTTATCCATTAAGTCAGATAGCTGATTAATCGAGTTGTCCTTTGGTATGTCATCTATGTTGTAAGCTTGTCGCTCTAAAGTGATTAAGTTTTTAAGTGTTTCACTTAATGCTTTCATTGATTTCACTCTTTCTGGCATTGATATGACGGACATATAAACTTCATTGAGTTTGTCCCTACCGTTTTGGTCTGGATTTGCTAATAACTCACCAAGTTTTTTGAATGCCTCTATATCTGCACATTCAGCGCCAAGCTCTTCAAATAAGGCGTTGGTAATATTACGAGCTTTACGAATATCGCCTCGGTGTTCCATGCGAATATTGGCTATTACTTCGGCGTTAGCTTCAATTAATACCCTTTCTGATAATGAGTTTTCCGTGCGTACCTTTGTGCGTACCTCTTTAGTGCGTACCAATTCATCAGATTTATTTTTAATCTTTTCTGATAAGTCTCTGGACCAATTTTCTTTTTTTGCCCTTTTCCTGATAGCTCCGTCGGTTATCCCGTTTTTGCTTGCTATCTCTCTTATGGACAACAAACCAGCCCTGT
This sequence comes from Gilliamella sp., assembly GCF_024104075.1. Lineage (NCBI taxonomy): Bacteria > Pseudomonadati > Pseudomonadota > Gammaproteobacteria > Orbales > Orbaceae > Gilliamella > Gilliamella sp. The sequence goes on from NZ_JAGGHR010000018.1 coordinate 12,882, forward strand.
AGGCTGATTCGATAGCCTCCCAGTCTGGCTTTATCATAATCTTTCCTTAAATCAATAATTGAATTTGTGATTGTTCTTGTAGTTTTTGCATCCTATTTGTTAACTCTGGCTTTTTCTCTTTACCCCAGCGTCTTAATAAGCGACCTGACATACTAGCTACATCTTTTTCTTTCATGTACTCAAGCATTAAGTCGTTATGTTGTTTCATGTAGCTATGTTGCATTTTAGTAAGTTGTTCAGACATCCAATTAAATGCGTCGATGTAAGCCTCTTTAATTTGCGCAGCTTTCTCTCCAGTAAACCCCATAATTAAAAATATGCAGCCATCTTTGGTAAGGTTGTACATTTCCCTAGCCTCGCCTTTTTCATCAATATAATTAACGGGCACAAAATTGCGCTCGTTAAACTTCTTCGAGCAATTTAGATTTCTAATTGCCCTTAATATTGTTTTATGCTTTCTTCCAAAATATTTGGCAACTTTTAAAGATGTGGTCATCACTTGATTACCTTGTAAAGTAACCATGTTTTCAAATTTGAATTGAGTTATAGTCATATTATGTCTCTCTATAGAATGAGCCTAAGTCACACAGAATAAACAGCCCCAAGAGTTCAGACATTAGCTGTCATTCTCTTAGGCTCATTCTGTAAAGCTCTTGGTTAATATTTGCCGTGTGATGGCATTATGATTGATTGAAAATTGAATTGGGTTTGTGGTGTTTCAAACATTTTAGATATAAAAAAACCGCACGAGGCGGTTTAGCAAATTTTATATTAGCAACATTAAAATGCTATGAGCTAAAAGATAGCATATTGAGAAAAGCTGTTGCAGAAAAGGTTAAACTTAAAAGAGCCATGCTGAAAAGTATGCATAAAAGAAAACCACAAAGCTCTCTAAAATGTTCTCTCACGCTTTTGATAAAACCTTTAAAGTTTAATTTCTTTTCTTTTATTGCGTATAAACAATAGCTAGAACGGATTATATAAAATGCAATTAAAACGTATATTAATATAGCTAAAACGTATAATTTTTTATTATCCAGAATTTCCGACAACGAAATGAATAAAGCTAATATAAAAGATAAATTAAATAATTTATTAAAAATATTAATAACATTTTCAGCTAAATTAAATAAAAAATTATTTTCTTGTTTCATTTTTTCCTCTCATAGTTTTAATTAATAGAGGAAGATTATACTTTATTTTTTAATATCAATAATATGTTTTTGCAATTTACTAATTACATTAATTTGATTAAATATGCAGTTATTTTTTATAACCGCCCAGGGTTTTTTATACTTTATGCGGTAAAAGTGAATAATTATTTATTAATTTCCCTTATCGCCCTTTTATCCGCATTGCACTTTTCAATAACATTTAGCAAATGCTCGTTATATCTGAGACTATCGCCGAACGTCATCGATTTGGGTGGTAAATTCGGTAAACAGTCATTTAATAGATTTGCTGGTATCGGTCGATTGACGTAAACTTTTCGCTCGGTTGTACAGGCTACTAGAAATAGACACAGGCACAAACTGATTAGCACAGTCATTATTCTTGAGTTGCTCATTGATTCGCTCCTGACGTTCTAGTGATTGGTTTTCTAGCTCGCGTTTGCTTTGCTCATTATCTGCTATGATTTGATTGTTTTTAGCAATGTTCTGCTCTAACCGTTCGATTTTTCCGAACAGTTCAGCTTTATCTTTTTTGAGCTGCTTTTTCTCTTGATAATTGTTGTATGCAAAATAACTAATTAAAACAAGAATCACCAAAAGCGATGCGTTCAGCTTGGACATATTAGACATAGAGCTAACCCCAGATTAACCAACCAATAAATAACCCCGAACCAAACACAAACAAACCAAGACATATGAGAAACAAAATAATAGCTCTATATAAATCATCGAACTTACTCATTTTTATATTCATACTTACCTCTTTTTACTTTAGACAATTTGAACATGACGAATCACTCAACAATAACGATACAAATAAAAACCAACCCCAGCCATTCACATCATTAACAGCCATTATTGAAGCGATGATGAAGCATAAGATAGACATAACGCTTTCTCCTTTTCTCGTCTGATTACTAAGCCATTCAAAACTTTACCGCCTGCTTTATTCCACCTTGGGAACTCATTACAAGCCGCTTTATAATCGCCATTGTTCAGATGTTTATACATTGTTGAAGTACGCATCTTTGTGCACCCAACGTTAAATGTAATCGAAGTAACAGCATCAAAAACATGCTGTGGTATATGAAAACCATTAGCGTAACGATTAACACACATTTCTGCTTTTTTGATATCATCTACCCAACGCTGAGCTATTTCCTCGTCTGCGTAGACTTTTTGTTGAATGTTACCCGTTGAACCAATACCAACCGTTAATACATTAGCAGGACAATAATACGGCTCCCGTACGCATGATTCAGCGTTGCCGATTATTTCAAGCCCTGCTTTGCTCGTTCTGATTTCGTCTGAGTAATTAGCAATAACAATACCAATGATTACCGAAACACTACAAATCGCACTCGTCGCTATTTTTGTTGTGTTTTTCATAGTATTGTTCTCTCAAATTCTTTTTATGATAAAAATCTCGGCGTTTATACAACCAGTTAATGATAAATGTCGCTATTGATAAAATAATACCGACAATAATGGCAATATCATTTAAGCTAAGCGCACCTAAAAGCGTGCATAAAACACCCCAGAAATAAGATATCGGTGATGAGTATCTTTCCATAATTAATTCTTCTTGTTAGTTAATGATGTGACAGCGTACTAGCTAAATGTTAGTTATATGTGTGTCTAGCTTTGCTGTCGATTCTGTAGAAATAAATAGACCTAAACATGATTACAGAGGTTTAGGCACGGTCACGACTCGACGACATCAATGTCGCCGACATGCATGAAATTTGGACATGAAAAAACCGCAATTAAGCGGCTTCATTTAATAATTCTATTCGGTAATAAATATATAAAAAAACAATATTTTTTGATAAATAGTGTTGACTTTTACTGTAGGATACCTTACAATAATAACCATCAAGTAAGGGACTTGATAAGGTAAACCCCCGACCTAAGACGAGGGCTTAAGGAGAAGTAAAATGAAGTTCAAAATACTCATTTTAATTCTGCTACTTTTGATTAGCTCGCCAGCATTCTAAAGTAGTTCAAAGGAGAGGGAAACCTCTCCGATGACCTTAAATATATCAACTATTATTTAATAAATCAAGGTGGTTATATGGCATTAACAAGAGCCGAAATTAACGAACGAAGCAATGAAAAACGAGGCATTAAAAATAAAGCCTTTAAATTAAATATAGACGATATCGCAATGATTAAACAAACGGCTTTAGACTTAAATATATCAGAAGCCAAACTTGTAGTAGAAGCAATTAAATTCTACAGAGAAAACAAAAAAGCCTCTTAATTGAGGCTTATATGTAACTATTTACACTGTTGAGTAATGAATTTATTATCATTACCCTGAATTTTTTCTATTAGCTTGTTGCGCTCGCATTCCCATTTTTCAGGCGGAAGCATTTTATCCCACGCCGCCATCAATTTTTCTTCTTGATTAGATAAATTAATTTTGTATTTATCAGACATATATAGATATGTGCGTGCTATCACCCCTCGAATTTCATCGCGCGGCTGAAATTTTCTTTCTTTGAAATCTACAGCAGTTTTACATTGCCCATATTGATTAAATTCTTTAGTGAATTGCGAATAGCGATAATTAGACCTGTCACCGTTTACTTCACCGATAGCGGGCTGTAGATTGTGCATATCCCCCTCCATCAAGTTGAACGTAACATCTTTTTTACACGCTTTACGCCCACCGTCTCGCCAACATTGTAGATGACGACCGAAGTTTTCGGCTGGCATGACATGCTCCCACTCAATGCGTTCAGCCCTAGCCTGATTTTTTCTTGACTTATAACCGCATTTACTGAAATCAACAATACCTTTTTTATTGTTAAAACTGAATTCACATCCGCAATAAAATTCGGTTTGCGCGGGATTTGATTTGTATAGCTTAGTAAGCTGAGTTTTTGCATTGTCAAAATTTTGCTTACTAATTGCAACCTGCTCGGCTGTCGGCACTGATTTTGACTTTTTCGGCTTAGATGTCGGTGCTACTGAGTACGTTCCAATTCGACATGTTTTAGACGCTGATATGCAAGAATTACCGCATGGTATGCCTTTTCTGCAATTCTTAGCATTTGAAATCGACGGGAATAATAAAAATAAAACCAAAATTAAAGCTATTTTTTTCATAATTTAATATTACCTGCGTTTAAAAATCACGCAGTTTAATATAAAAAATTACAAAATGAAAATAAAAAAGCCCGCAATTGCGAGCTTTATATATAAAAATCCTATCATGGTTAATTTAGTACAGTTTCTGTCCCACGTCAACACTTTTTAATAAAAGATATCATTTCTTTTCGACAATTTAGCAACAATAAAACTTTCAAAAGATTTTAGTCTTCTATCAACTGAATTTTTAGACATATCTTTCATGTGTGCGATATCTCTTAATGTTAGTCTTTCACTCCAATCTGTGCCCTCAGCAACAATATCAACACCTCGATAATACAGTTCGGCCAGCTCTTGCTTCTCTCTCATTGCTGCATCTTTTGAGTTTTTCGCCTCTTTCATGCATTCATCAATAAATTCTAGCTCGTTTTCTATATAAACAAGGTTATGTTTAGGGTATAATTCTGAAAACATAGCGCTAACATTTTTATAGCCACATCTGCTAGAATATGCATTGCATGCACCCCACATTTTTAACAAATCAATAGCTTTGGCTAGTAAATTGTTCTCATTAGCTTTCTCAATAAATAAATTTTTACTATTGAGATAATTTTCAAATTGCTTAACATCTGGCTCATCATCAACGTATACATATTCTGCTAGCATTTGTTATCCTTAAAACTCTTCAATTTCCCAACCGCCACCTAGTTTTTTCGCTTTCTTTTTTATCGCTAAAAACTTAAACGGATACATATCGGCAGCCACTTTTATTTTTACTCTTGCATCATCCATCCAAAAACCCTTTACTTCGTGTAATTCAATTAATCCATCTTTATTCATCACTACGAAATCAGGCGTGTATGTTGTGTTATTTGCTAATTTGAATTTTAAGCCCTCGAATTTAAACCAAATTATTTCGTTAGCTTGTTCAAGTGTTTTTAGATACTGATAGTATTCAGTTTCAGTTTTATTCATTTGCCCAGATTTCAATCTACCGAGCGCAAAAGTTGCTGGTCTCATAATTTAATCTTCCCCTCTTTGATTAGCATGTCCTGAGTTCTAATTATTCCCTCAGCGTGAGCTAATCTAACAAAATCATGCTCAAATACTCGTGTTCTGCGGTCGATTTCATCATGACAAGCTGAGCACGCCCATGCGCCCTGCAAATCATTCGGTTTCATACCTACGCCACACGTTCCCGCTAATCGATACTGCTTAAATTTTTTGTCAAATAAATCAAGAATTGATGAACTTGCACCTGATCCAACTAATCCGCACAGTAAAGTAAAATTTAAAGTTAAAGCTATAAAAATCATTACAGCAAAAAAATAATCCATATTTATGCCACCTTTACACAAGAATAATTATCAACTGTCGCGCCTTTGTATATCTTCTTGATGTCTGATTCAGTTATCTTGTTAACACGAAACATGGTAATGTTTACTTGCTCCTGAAGCCCTACTTGTACTGTTGCTGTTATTTTGTAAGCCATTTCTGTATCAACTCCCTCAATTTTGCCTTATCTTCTTCTGAATATTTTTTAACTCGTTCTGCTAATTGCTGTTTAATCTTTGCCGTATTTGCTCCTGGTTCTCGTATCGCTCTCACATAGTCGTATGCTATTTTGTCGAGCATGTGATTAATACCGAGTGGGCAGTGGTTAACTCTCCGCAACACAAGCTCTACCCGTTTTTAACATTTGCTTAATGCTAGCAATATGCATCATGCTTTTACTTGATGCTCCCTGCTCAGTTTTGCATTCCAACATTGCAAACGTATTCTCTGGTTTTGGTAGATAATGATTAGCTCGCTCTTGTGTTAATAGCCCAGTAAAAACAGCATGGTTTATAGCATCAGCACGCTTTGCTTTATCGCTACCAGGCGAAACAAACACTTCAACGGTACGCCCGTACATCATCGATTCATCAACCATTCGCTCATATGCATCAATAAACGTTCGTCTTGCTCCAATTTTGTCGCCATTTCGGTAGACAATTTCAGCTTGTGCCCACGCTTTTGCTATTTCATTAGTCCAAACAACCGTATTGGTTTCATCGCTAGCAAGTATTGCAATCGACCACGCTTCATCTGGTGATAAATGATTACTTGAACCACCCATTAGCTTGATTAAATCCGCAGGCTTAGGCATAAATTGACTTTTAAGCACCCAAGCATGTGCAGCGGCTTTTAACGATTGAATCGGATATTGCCCAAGTGTTGACCAGTAAATATTAACCTTGACTGTGCTTGCTTGCTGTCCGTAAACCTCAAGTAATCCACCAATAACCGCTAAAAATTCATCTGTAATCTTTGCCATGGTTAAGCCCTCATACTCTCTAAAACTGCCCTGTTACGCTCGGCAAGGGTCATGAATTTAGATGGTGGTTTATTTGATTTTTTATAACCGTTAGCATTGCGTAACCAGTTGTTAAAAGCCGCATTCCAATCAATATATTTTTTGCCATTCGCCAAGCAGTAATCCCTGAATTTAACAAACTCATTATCCAAATTGATGTTTTCATTCATCGCTATATCTCGATGATGATCGTTCGGTTTAAATTCATCAGGAAACTGACAAGGTCGCTTTGGCTGTTGCGATTTATTCGCAATAATATTTGTAGTATTCTCTGTAGTAGTCTTTGTAGTATTCTCTTGATATAACGAACTTGATTTTGTAGTCGTCTCGACATCTACATTGTAGAGATCGGGGTAACTACTTTTCATTTGTCGTGATGATTGAGTTATAGAGTTGGCGAAATCGCTTAAAACTTGATTAACTTTTTCATTATCAATCTTGTAAAAAGTCTTATGCTCTAACCTCTTTTCTGTAACAATTAACACGCCTTTTTCTTTTAGTTTTTTGATAGCCGTTCTTTGTTCGTTATGAGATAAACCAGTTTCATCTTCAAGCTCATCACGTGTTTTATACACACCTAAATCAGACGTAGCCTTGTCTTGCCAATAAAATAATTGTGAGAATAAAACAGCAGGACTCACACCACCCAGTGGCTTAGCTAGCTTAGGATAATAGGCATTCGGACGCCCTATTAGTTTTAATATTTCAACTGCGTTCATTGCTTACCCTCTTTCTTGGGAAAAGTTCTGGTAAATCAGGTCTAATATCGCAAGCTGCAACTTCCCCATTGGTTGCTTTTACTATTAAATGAACATGTTCAGGACTAACATCAGACAATCCGTGCAGCCACTTCCATACTGATGTCTGAGTTTTCCCACACGCATCAGCTAATTTTTTCTGGCTTCCCGTAATTAAAATAGCTTTCTCAATTGCTTTATTTTTCATACAAACTCTCTTTTAACAACTTATGTTGTGAATATTATCTTTTGTTTTTGCTTGTGTCAACAACTTAAGATGTTTTACTTTATACAACTTTGGTTGTATTTTATTTAAATGAAAAAGGAGCTTAAAAAATGACATTAGCAGATCGACTAACCTCAATAATGAAAGAAAAGAAGATTTCTCAAGCGAAATTGGGAGAGGCTATTGGTATGTCTCAAACCACAATATGGAAATTAATGACAGGCAAAACAAAATCAAATAGAAATCTATTGAAGATCGCTGATTATTTAGGTGTTTCGGTTGAATGGTTAGCTAAAGGAGAAGGTCCTCAGCTTAAACAGCAACGAGACGGAACGCCGATGGATGAATTATCAACAAGAGACGTAGACGAATGGGATGATAAAACCCCATTAAATGATGATGAAGTTGAAGTTCCATATTTCAAATCAATTGAACTTGCAGCAGGACATGGTTGTTCAAGCACGGAAGATCACAACGGATATAAGCTCAGATTTAGCAAATCTTTTTTTAGAAGAAAAAACGCACAAAAAGAATTTGTCATTTGTTTTCCAGCTAAAGGAAACAGCATGGAGCCAGTTATTCCAAATGGTGCAACGGTCGCTGTAAACACACTACAAAAAGATATTCGTGATGGCGATGTTTATGCAATATGCCAAGACGGATTGTGTCGGCTAAAAAGATTGTATTTATTACCAGCAGGAAAAATAAGAATTGTTTCTTACAACTCTGAAGAATTTCCTGATGAAATCGATGATGCAAAAAATATACAAATAATCGGGCGAGTATTTCATTGTTCGTTTGAAATGTAATCAATGCTATTAAGAAAACACGGCTAACCGCTTAGAGGTTATTCTAGTGAATAAAACAGATAACCATGATTAGATATATATTAAATAATAATTCAAGGAGAAAACAATGCGTTATATTTATGAAACAGTTCAAATTCCACCAAATATTAATGTCGGAAAAAAGGATAAAGGCAATGAAGCTGGAGCTTATTTGCGTGAAATAATAAATAACAAAGCCAACGATAATTGGGAATTTGTAAGCGTTGAAAGCGTTGGAGTAAGAACATCCCCAGGGTGTCTTGCATCTCTTTTAGGAAAGAAAGAAGAATATTCTATTTATTATGTGATTATCTTTAGACGTGAAGTGGCTTAGTTTTAAATTAATATATCTATATAGAGCGATAGCCCCCAATCGCATTCGCTCTGCATGTAGATTTGAGCCATCTTGCTCAGAATATGCCTTATTAGCAATAGAAAAATATGGCGTATTTAAAGGATGGAAAATGACACTAGGTAGATTAATGAGATGTAAACCACCAAATGGCGGTAAAGATTATCCGTAACAACCGCTTCGGCGATTTTTTGAAAATAAAAAATAGATAACCTGAACAGTTTAATTTTCTAATCATGATAGGAAATTATGTTGTAGCGTTTTTGGTAACTGCTGTTTGTAATTAATAATAATGTAAATTATCCAGGATAATAAATTGCCAATGAAAAACGAAAATAAAAATAAAATGTATTATGATTATACAAGCGATTCTCATAAGATAATGGTAGAAAAATTATATCTTATTAATTCTGCTGTAACAGCCCAGAAATATATTAATAATATTCATTCAATTTTTGACTCAATTAGTAAAAAATTAACCGTCCCATTTAGACACATATACACTGTAGGTTCAGCCCATATGGGATTTAGTATAAAGGATAATCATCCGTTTAATAAAGGGGTTTCTGATTTAGACGTTGCAATTGTTGATCAACATTTATTCAATAAATATATGATTGCTATATTAGAAGAAACTAATTATTACAAAAAACAGCAGGGGTTTAAAATTCGTCATGAAATCATAGATGGCGAAAAGAAAGAATATAGTGACTTCAAATCCTACAAAGAAAATCTAGCCAAAGGAATCATTCATCCCAGATATTTTCCAATTGGAGAGACAAAAGAAAGTTGGGATAAATTTTTTTATGAGATTACATTCAAACATACCGACATCTTTCAAAAGATAACCGCATGTATATTTTTATCTGAAGAATGCTTTAGATTGAAACAAGAATATAATATTAAATATTTTAAATCCCAACAACCTCGAGGAAATTAATATGTTAAAGAAAATAGATTATAAAATAAGAGCAAATCAACTATTAAATTATGTCAATGATATCAATGCAGGAAGATTAGTGACCAATCCATTTTTTCAAAGAAACTTGGTGTGGAGAGAAATCCATAAAAAAGAATTTATTGAAACAATATTACTCGGCTATCCATTCCCTCAAATATTTTTATCAAAAGGGAAAATAGATTTAGAGAAAAAAATTAGTGTTGCATCCATAGTAGATGGACAACAAAGAACTAATGCGATAACAGAATTTCTGGAAGATAAATTCAATGTTAATGGAAAATTTTTTTCGGAGTTAACAGATGCAGAGAGAGAGTCATTTTACAAGTATGAAATTGCTTTTATAGAATTAGATCTTGAAAATGATTCCCCCCAGGTTCAAGAAATATTTCAAAGAATAAATAGAACATCAAATTCATTAACTGGTATTGAAAAGAAAGCTTCTGAATATAATTCATCAGAATATATGCTTGTGTGTCAATTATTAACTGATCATTTGAATTATATTGAAAATGAGGATGAGGATGAGGATGAAGAAATAGTCAATATTAGATCAAATCCTTATATAACTGATGATTTTAAATCCTGGAGTAAAACTATAAAAATATCTAATTATAAAAAGATTATTACTAACGATTCGATATTTACCCCAAATGAAATGGCTAAAAAAGTAAACCTAATGTACACAATTAATTTGGTTACAACATTTTTGTGCGGAATTTATAACAGAAACGAAAGAGCATGGGAGTTTGCAGACATATATAAAGATAGATTTAAAGAAAAAGATGATGTGGTTAAGGTGTTTGAGAAAACGTCTATTATATTTAATCAACTTAAGCTCACAAAAAAATCCATCTGGCACAAAAAGGCAAACTTTTTTTCTCTTTTCCTGGTGTTAGCTAATTTAATAAAAATAGGTGAGACATTTAATATTGAAAAGCTTAAAAACATTTTAAATAATTTTGAACCATCGGAAGAATATAAACTAGCTGCAAAAGAAGGGGTTAACAATTTAAAAGAACGAACATTAAGAGAAAAGACCATCAAGTCTTTAGTTACCAACGCTATTAACAATTGATAAACTTTTTCTAACTAAGTTTAATTATTTACTATCCAGGTTATTTTCATTATTTATTATACAAAATCAATATCACCCGCTAAGCGGGTTTTTTCATACTTATCTAAAAATTAACTGTACTTTTTTACATACCGCTAATCATTCATTAATCACATTCTAAGGATGTTTCTTATTTTCCACATGACCTGTTCAGCAAAAAATAAAAAATAGCCTTATTATCGATAATAGACCTCTTTAAGCTGATCTTTTTATTGAAGCTTTTTATTTTATTGGGTATAATTTGATCTATATTTAGTGGTTGGCAACATAATAAACTACTAGATATGGGAAAGCCCGATATTGGCGTATCGGGCTAATACAAAAAAATAAAGCATTATGGGCTTTATTGCGAGATCTCGATAGTTATTCTATATTCGTTTTCTTTTTAAGTAAAGCCCTATTTAATGCTTATCACTCAGAGAGGTATTAAAAATGGGTTATTCACCTATATGCTATAAGGCACACCGTTACGATGTTCACTTCGAATCATTACCTGAATATCAAGGTACATTTAGCCGACATAAATGCGCTGGCTGTGCATTTGAGTTAGGGTATTTTCATGCAGTAAATGGAATACCTAAAGCGACTGATGATTCAGTTTTAGATAGCATCCCGTACAGTCAAGCTGGTAGCGTCAGACACAAAGATGCTTTTACCGCATACAATGATGGGTATAAATTTGCATTAAGCTTAGCTAAAGTCGCTTAATATATACCAAAAATAACAAAGTCCCTTTCGGGGCTTTTTTCACATCTAAAATCCCCACCACAGCTTTAAAACAATTCATTGATTAAAAAATAAGCAAACGAATAACAATCAATCACACAAAAACAACAACTTAACAACTTAATCAAAAATAATAACAACTTTAGGTGTTGATATTAATAACAACTTATGTTGTAATAATCACATCAAAACAAATCAACTTAACCAAAAAGTTGAAGCTCTTTAAAAACTCGGAAAGTCGGAACAACTTATAAAGTGTTATTCAAGTAGACAGTGTGAAAGCGAAGCTCATCTTAGAACGAAATGCCTAGCTCCCTCTAAGCTGATGAAAGGATGACACGGAGTAAGGGAGCGCAACACCTACTGGGGTATGTACCAGTATTCAAATCAAAGCGCATTTAAACAAGTGCGCTTGAGTTTGAGGTTGATAAGAATAATAGAGGTGAGTTATGCAATTACATAGAACTGTAGAGAACGGTTACGAAAGAGCATATTGCAACATGATGAGCGATGTCGAAATGCAAGACGCTAAAGATGATTGGATTGAAGCTAGAGCCGAAGAATTGCTTAAAAATTTCAGTAACGACAACGATTGGCAAATAGTAGAGCTGTTAAAAATAAAGCTAGAAAGTAAAAGCATTGACGCTGATATTTACAATCAGTTTATAACCGATATGTGTTACTCACAAGCTAAAGCTGAGTATAACAAAAGATTCTGACAACTCGGAAAGACGAGTACATGCAAATCCTTTGCCCGTGAATTGAGTAACGGGCTTTTTTACAGATTTAGCGGCTAGAATTCATGAGGATTAAACAATGACAAGTAAAAAGATTATTGAGCGGTTACAGCAAAAAGATTGGTTTGTTAAGTGTGAAACTGAGCATGAACTAGCATTATTGTTAAATGCGTGTCTTGATGCAAATGTAGGTTGGACTAATAAAAAGAGTGTAGTAAGTCTTAGATGTAGTATCCCTGTCCCCATATTAATGGGCGTTCATCTCGCCGTTGGAGTAACGGCTTGTGGTTTTGTAGCGATTTAACTGATGAATATTTTAAGCACTATAGTGACATAACAGATTGGTTTTTCGAAGAGCTGAGGAAATAGCATGAACACAATACCGATTGATCATGTTGGCTGTAATGTACATGACACAGACCGATTTAATATTAATTACAGAATGACAAAGGGCGAACAACTATACGCCCTTTTTTGTGTCTTAATTGTGACATTCGGCGGATTGTTTATGCTGATTCGATGGATGTTAGAAGTGGCGACGGAGTAAAGATAATGAAACAAGGTATTTATTACGATATATCTAACGAAGATTATCACAATGGCGCAGGTATTAGTAAATCGCAACTAGATTTTATTGAAGAAAGTCCCGCTCTTTATCAGTGGGTAAAAAATGCGCCAGTTGATAAAAGTAAAATGTCATCACTGGACATGGGGACAGCTTTTCATTGTTTACTATTAGAGCCTGAAGAATTTAAAAGGCGTTTCATAATACCAAAGCCAATCAATTTAAGAACCAACGCAGGAAAAGCCGAGTACCAAGAGTTACTCAAAGAAGCCGAAGAATTTAATCAAGCAATCATCACCAATGAAGATTACAGAAAGCTGCTTCTAATGCGTGATAGTGCAATGGCTCATCCATTAGCGAAATGGATTATTGAAGAGCGGGGGTATACAGAATCATCTATATATTGGAATGATATTGATACAGATATTTTATGCCGATGCCGACCTGATAAATTTATAGAAAAATTTAACTGGGTAGCGGATATAAAAACATCTGCTGATATTGATCGCTTTTATGCTCATTCATATGACTATCGTTATCATGTGCAAGACTCGTTTTATAGCGACGGCGTTCAATCTATTACTGGAGAAAAACCTACTTTTGTTTTCTTGGTAGTTAGCACAACTATCAATTGTGGAAGATACCCTGTAAAAACTTTCATGTTAGATGAGGTCGCTAAAAACATTGGCCGTCAAGCTTATAAAGCTAATTTATTTAGATTCAAACAATGTACAGAAGACAACAATTTTCCAGCACTTCAAACATTATCATTGCCTTATTGGGCTAAGGAATTAAAAAATGAGTGAACAAAATCAACCACCTATTGCTAAATCTGACCTAGAAAAAACTCAACTAACAAATCAAGACAAAAAGCCAGCAACATTAGCTGAATTAGTTAACTCTCCAAAAATTAAAAACCAACTTGCCATGGCACTTCCAAAACACATGAACCCCGACAGAATGGCAAGAATCGTTACAACAGAAATTCGGAAAACACCAGCATTAGCAGATTCAAACATTCAAAGTTTTTTAGGAGCAGTTGTTCAATGCTCGCAATTGGGTTTAGAACCGGGAGGTGCACTTGGGCATGCCTACCTACTCCCATTTGGTAACGGTAAAGCGAAGGATGGAAAATCTAACGTACAGTTAATTATTGGTTATAGAGGCATGATTGATCTTGCCAGACGTTCAGGGCAAATCATCAGCATATCAGCAAGAACTGTTCGAGAGGGCGATGATTTTCATTATGAGTATGGTTTAAATGAAGATTTAAAACACACTCCAAAAGCCGACGAATCAGCACAAATCACCTATGTTTATGCTGTTGCCCGCTTGAAAGATGGCGGTTCTCAGTTTGAAGTAATGACATTCAACCAAATTGAATCGGTTCGCAAACAAAGTAAAGCTGGTGATAAAGGACCTTGGATAACTCACTGGGAAGAAATGGCAAAGAAAACAGTCATTCGACGATTATTTAAGTATTTACCTGTTTCAATTGAAATTCAGCAAGCTGTAATTCTTGACGAAAAAGCAGAAGCTGGCATAAGTCAAGATAATGAAATGATTTTAGATGCTGATTTTTCTGTAGTCGAAGCATAACAACAAGCTAAAAAAATAACGTCTGGTATATGCGTTGATGATTAGTGTTAGCAGAGACACTGTCCGCAATTGCAGTTAGCGCACTAGTTTGAAATATACAAGTCATATTGTTTGACATGACGGTAGTCACGCCGTTGGCGACAGAGTGACATTAATTTTAGAGGAAAAATAATGGCTATTCTAAACAAATCACAAACAGAGAAGCAGAATAAAGATTACTGGCGAACGTCAGAATTATTGATCAATGATGCGTTAACACTGCTGAATATAAAAGGCTTTGATACTGATGTATGTTGCTCAAGTGAAGATGTGAAAATAAATAGCGCAACTTGTTATATAACAGAATCTGACAATGCGTTAGAGAGTAATTTATGGTTTTTAGCTAGTTATCCAAGTAATACCTCATTTTGCAACCCTCCTTTTTCACGGAAATGGGGGTTTTTCCAAAAAGCGATTGAACAAGTAAACAAATTTAGCAAACAAGTATTAATGGTCCTGCCCTACACTCCTGCAACAAAAGCATGGAGTGACAACGTACACGGACAAAACTGTATTATTTATGTTCCGGATGGTCGTTATCAGTATCTATTGCCGAGCGGTGAAAAGTCTGTAAATAACTGTAATTTTGATACGTGTCTAATTCTGCTTGTTCCGTTTCGCTGTGGGAATGTAAGAGTTAATTATAAGCGAGGTTTAAGTGAGCGAAAAAGTATATGACGTTGATTTACCGATACCAAAATTTAGTTTATTCGACCCTGTTTTATATAACGGCATGAGAACAGAAATCGCAAATAATGATATTTATTATGCATATGATGAATCGGGTGTTATGTGCCCGTGGTATCACGTTCCTGTCCTTATGGGCGATTTTATTAGCATTCAATTAGTACCAGAAACTGATTTAACGGAGGTGGGTGATGATTAATTGGCGTGATGCTAGCAAAGAATCTCCCGAAAATGATGGTGGGATCGGCAGTAAATTGTGTTTTGTTGTAATTCAGTTTAAAAACAGTCTGGGCGAACTATGTCGGACAATCTGTTATGACTGGTACGACAACAATAAAAATGAATGGGATATACATCACGATGAAATAACTCACTGGATTTATGCAGATGAGCTACCGCTACCGGAGGAGTAATTATGAAATATTTTACGTATGACCACAACGGCGATGGTTTTGAATATCACAACACAGAAGAAGAAGCAAAAAGCTATGCTGAACAATGCTTGGATTTTTATTTGCAAAACGACAATCATGATTTCGTTGATATTTGTTGGGGTGAGATAAAAGAGTCTGTGTATTCAAATGATGCAGTGCTTGAGTTAAAAGAGGTTAAATAATATGCAATGGATAGACAACAATTTAATAGATGATAAAAATAAGTATTTAGTCGGCTATGATTGTGGTGGTTGCTGTTGTGACTGGGCAAGTATAACTGTTCATGATAATAACGGTAAGAATATAACAGATGATGATCTAACTGATTGGGAGTTTTGCGAATTTCCAGATTTAAGCAATATAGACGGTGAAGACAGGATCGCTATTGTTAATAAAAAACTTGGCGTTACAGGTTATGTGCATTGTGAAAGCTCGAATAATGGCTATTATTCAGCATGTTATTGGGCTGAAAAAACGGAGTAATTATGATTAAAGATAAAAACCCATTAACACGAACTGAACTATTAAAAGAGGCTATTGCTTGCGTTAAAGAAATTGAAAAAATGCAAAAACAAATTGATAAACAACTGGAGCAAGAAAATGGCAAATAATTTAAATCAGTGTCTATTCACTGGCAGAATCGGGAAAATCGAGGAGCGTTACACCTCTGATAACAAGTTAATCGTTAATTTCACTATGGCAATCGGTAGCTACAAGAAGAATGGTGATAACTACGAAAACGTCACAGACTGGGCTAACTTACGAGCATTCGGTAAGATTGCTGAGAAAGTGCGAGATAAAGGCAAAGGTGCTTTTATTCGTGTTACAACTCGATACAAAACAGATAAATGGCAGGACCAACAAGGCAACAACAAAACAGCTATTTATTTTATAGTTGATGATTTTGAAGCGTTAACGTTCGATAAAAGCAGTAATCAGTCAGAACAACAATCCAAACCACAAACATCAGCTCAGCAAAATGAGTTTATAGATGATGAGATTCCTTTTTAATCAATAAGTTACAAAGTTACCAACAAAATCTGTTAATAACTCACTGAACAACCACCCTATTCTATTAATTTATTACAAATATCTGCGCTGATTATTTGGCGTAGATACTTTATGGGAATAATTATGCAAATTGATGAATCCGTATTTAACCACGGCAAAATCGAATTTCAACATATCGACTATGGTTATGTTTTCTTGTTTGATAACGAGCTTTATATGAAGATTGAATTAGACCCGATTATTCTGTCGTTTGTTTTCAAATGCTCATCTAAAGGTGTACACGAAATAACTAACGGATGCGCAATCAATCTTATTAGCGGTCAAGGAGAAGTGTTTGCTGATAACTGTATGGTCGAACCAGTAAAAGCTGTAATCAAAAGAAAATAATCACGCTGATTATTTGGCGTGCGATAACCAATATCTCAAGGAAACAATAATGACTAAACAATTAAAAAAGATTCTTATAAATCACAATGGTTTCGCATATGTAAAAAGTGGTGAAGATAAGTTAATTATCAGTTGCGCTTTAATTAGTAAAGAAAGCGACGGCTATTTTGTGCCTGCTATGCATTCGAATGATTTTGTAGAGTGGGCTATGAATTTAGATGATGTGACTGAAATTATAACATTGCTTTATTAGTAGAGGCAAACATGACTAACTACACTAAAGCACAGCGAGAGATGAAAATCAGAGGTAATTATGGAAATGATTACATTAAAAGATGCGGCAAGAATGACAAAATTATCTTACACGTATCTTTATGACAAAAGAAAAGAATACGGATTTTCTTTTCAATCTAAATCAAAAAATAGAGTTGGAAAATGGTTAGCTGATAAAAAAGAGTTTGAAGAAAAGTTCAAAGCGAATCATAATGCAAATCGGCTAACCTCTGAAATTAAGGAGGTAAAAAAATGTCAATTAAAAAACGGGGAGAAGTTTGGCATATTGACATCGTCGCGCCAGATGGCTCAAGAATTAGGCGCTCTACTGGTACGGCAGACAAAAAGCAGGCGTTAGAATATCACGATAGACTAAAAGTAGAATTGTGGGAAACGTCAAGAATCAACAAAAAGCCAACTAGGCTTTTTGAGGAAGCTATTATATTGATGTTAAAAGATGGAGAACATCAAGCAAGATTTGACTATAAACAGGCTCACGCAGAATATTTTTTAAATATCTTTTCGGGCAGAGATTTATCAAGTATAACTGGTGAGGAGTTAACGAACAGTATACCAACATTTCATGCAAAAACTAAGAAACCAATAGCAAATGGTACAAAAAACCGTTATCGCTCTACGATTCTCAGGGCGTTTAGTTTAGCTCATAAAATGAACTGGATTGATGCTGTTCCCTACATTCCTCGTTATGGTGAGCCTAAAGTCAGAGTAAGGTGGATCACAAAGGAAAAAGCAAGCTTACTCATACAGAATCTAAAATTACAATGGATGAAAGACGTTTGTTTTTTTGCGCTATCAACAGGTGCGCGTATGAGTGAGATATTTACGCTAACGTGGCACAATGTTGATCTTGTTAATCGTGTAGCAACCGTCACTAACGAAAACGCAAAATCAGGAAAAGCAAGAGCGTTATTACTAAATCATGACGCAATGGAGTTAGTACGTAAGTTAAGATTCAGGAATAATTGTGAATATGTATTCACTCGTTCAACTAAAAAGCGAGTGCGTGATATTGATCGGCGAGATTTTAAACAAGCCTGTCAATTATCAGGAATAGATAATTTTCACTTTCATGATTTACGCCACACTTGGGCAAGCTGGCACGTTCAAGCAGGTACACCGCTCTATACGCTCAAAAATCTTGGCGGATGGGAAACGTTAGAGATGGTGAATAAATACGCTCATCTAAACGCAGATCATATGCTTGAATTTGCAAACAATGTCACATTTACGGCACAAGGCTCGCTCAACGACACAATGAGAAACGTTAAAGATGGTTAAAAGCTTATATAAATCATAGTGTTTAATGGTGGCCCCTACTGGACTTGAACCAGTGACCAATCGATTATGAGTCGACTGCTCTGACCAACTGAGCTAAGGGGCCATTTGGATGTGCTACTTAGTTAGTAGGCTTGCGATTATAATAGAGTTAAATCGAATTTGCTATAGTTAATTAATAAAATAGGTCGGTTTGATTATTTATTGTCCTGTGATTTGTTGGATTTTATACAAGTTTAATTACTGATATTTTTTGTTTAATTAAACTGCTACAATAATTTAGTTTATTATTGATTGTTGTTTTATTGGTTGAGGAAATATTATGTTTATAAAAAAATTATTATTTATTAGTGTTGCGATGGTTGCGACTTTGCTTTTAGGTGCTTGTAGTAGTTCTAACTATCAAACTACTTCTGCCGGTAGTCAAGTTCAGTTTATTGATACTAAACCAGCTGCTTCTTGTCAGTTATTAGGTAAAGCAGAGGGACGTCGTAGTAGTTTTTTTTCTGGTCTTAAAACACATAGTGAGCTTATTCGTGATGCGGCTTCTGACCTGATGAATAAAGCTGCTGCAATGGGTGGTAATGTGATTTATAATGCACAGGATACTTCAATGCAATATATTTCTGATATTGCACCAACAGATGCGGTTATGGTTGGTGAGGTTTATAGCTGTAAATAATGCTGATTAAATGAAAAAGGGAAGTTTTTCCTTCCCTTTTTGCTGATAGTAATGACTTGTAATATTTTGAGTTAATTTAGCTATTTTGTTTTTCAAATCGCTGCATAAAATCAATTAAATAATTAACGCCTTCTTGATCCATAGCATTATAAATTGATGCTCGCATGCCTCCTGCAATTCGGTGACCTTTAATGCCAATAATGTTAGCTTGAGTTGCTTCGCTTACAAATTTTTTATCCAACTCTTCATTTGGTGATAAAAAAGTAACATTCATAATTGACCGATTAGCTACTGCAACATTATTTCGATAAAAATTAGATTGGTCGATGAATTGATATAGTGATTGTGCTTTAGCTTGGTTTCGTTGCTGCATTGCTTTTAGTCCACCAAGACTTTTTATCCATTTAAACACTAGCCCCGACAAATACCATGCAAATGTAGGTGGAGTGTTAAACATTGAATCGTTGTCCATTAAGATTTTGTAATCTAGTACTGATGGTAACATTTTTTTTGCATGGCCAATTAGATCTTCTCGCACAATGATAATGGTAATACCTGATGGACCAATATTTTTTTGAGCACCCGCATAAATTATGCCATATCGGTTTATGTCAATAGGTTGCGATAATATACATGATGATAAGTCAGCTACAACGGTTTTATCACCAAAGTTGGGGTCTTCAAAGATTTGAACGCCATCAATTGTTTCGTTTGGACAATAGTGTACATAGGCAGAATTATCATTTAATTGCCATTCTGACATAGATTTAACAGCCGTTAGTCCGTTTTGTTTGATAACAACATTTTGTTCATTCACTTGGCAATATTTGCTGGCTTCTTTGATTGCGCATTGGCTCCAATAACCACTGTTAATATAGTCGGCATTGGTTTTATTTCCTAAAATATTTAATGGAACTGCAGCAAATTGTGCTCTAGCTCCACCTTGGCAATAAAGAATTTTGTAATTGTTTGGAACGTTTAAGATTTCTCGTAGGTCGTTGGTGGCCTCAATAGCACAGGCGTCAAAATCTTTACCTCTATGGCTTAATTCCATGACTGATGCGCCTGTATTATGCCAATTTAATAATTCAGTTTGAACTTGTTTTAATACTTCAGCAGGCAATTTTGCTGGACCTGCACTAAAATTATAACTTTTACTCATTATACTTCACTTTAATCCATTCAAAAAAGAATTCTATTTTTACACTGTATAAACAGATATACAATCAGATTTTTGTTAAAAAGTCTCCGGTAACTATGTGTTTCAGTATAAAAATACCGGCTAACGCCAGTATAGTTGTATTAGATTAATATAGCCGTTTATAAAGTTGTTGCTTGGCAACTTCAATCGCTGATTTTACCTGTTGTGGTGAAACCCCACCTTTGGCACATCGTTTAGCTAGGCATGATTCTAACGATAATATTGGATAAACATCATTATCAATAACTGGGCTAAATTTTTGTAGTTCTTCAAGCGAAAGTTCTTCGAGCGCTTTTTGCTTTGCAATAGCATCAACAACTGCTTCACCAACAATGTGGTGTGCCTCACGGAACGGTATGCCTTTGGCTACTAAATAATCAGCCAGTTCAGTTGCATTAGAATAACCTTGTTTGGCAGCTTCTTGGCAATTTGTGTAGTTAATTTTAATATCCTCTAGTACTAGTGTTGCCATATCTAAGCATTCTTGCCAAGTATCAAGTGCATCAAATAGGTGCTCTTTGTCTTCTTGTAAATCTTTATTATAAGCAAGCGGTAAACCTTTGAAGGTCATTAAGGCACCTGTTAATGCACCCGCAACCCGCCCTACTTTACCACGAATCAGTTCTAATGCATCTGGATTCTTTTTTTGTGGCATGAGTGAAGATCCTGAACTCACTCGATCTGATAGTTCAACAAAATTGGCTTCACCACTATTAAAAATAATAAGATCTTCAGCAAAACGCGATAGGTGTATCATACCTATTGAGGCATTATTTAATAGTTCAAGAATGTGATCACGATCAGACACCGAATCCAAACTATTGTTAGTTGCTTGAGCAAATCCTAACCAATGCGCTAATTGTTCACGATCCATTGGATAGGCAGTTCCGGCTAATGCACCTGAGCCTAATGGACTAACATCTAAACGTTGCAATGTATCTTCTAAACGGCTGACATCACGACTTAGCATTTCAAAATAAGCCAGGCACCAATGCGCAAATGTAATTGGTTGTGCTCGTTGCAAGTGGGTGTAACCAGGCATAATAGCTTTTTGGTGCTGTTCAGCGGTTGTAACTAGTAATTGGCGTAAGTGATTTATCGCATTAATTAAATGAGGAATTTTGTCTTTACACCATAATTTTAAGTCGGTTGTTGATTGGTCATTACGGCTTCGTCCTGTGTGTAATTTTTTACCTAAGTCGCCAATTTTTTCAATCAGTTTTTGTTCAACCCAACTGTGTATATCTTCGACATCACTTTGTAAAATTTGGTTAGGATCTTGTTTAACCAATAGCAACAATTCATTTAAGGCTTTTTCTAATTTTTTTTGTTCATCATAAGATATAACGTTAACCGTCACCAATGCTTTTGACCAAGCAATTGAGCCAATGATATCTTGCTCTGCAAGACGATAATCAAAGCGTAATGAATCATTAAAATGCTTAAATCGTTGATCTGCTTCTTGGCTAAAACGCCCACCCCATAATGCCATAATTACCTCAATATTATCTTAAATAAATGTTATCTTAATGATTAGCTGTACAATTTCAATTTTCGTTTTATATATTTATTTTTATAATAAAATTAAATTTAATCAAGAATAAAAATAATATATACAGGACATTGCCTGTATATATTTATTATTATCGCTATTTTATTTGCAAATTGGCGTTTACTTTTTCGCTTTTTTGGCAGTTTGTTTTTGCTGTTCCTCATTTAAAGCACGTATACGTGATGATAATGAGAATAGACGAATGAATCCTCCTGCATGGCTATGATCATAAACTTCATCTTCACCAAATGTAGCAAATTCTTCATTATATAGGCTATTTGGTGATTTCTTTTGCACGGCAGTTGCATTACCTTTATAAAGTTTAACCACTACTTCACCCGTCATGTCTTGTGCCAAAACTTCAGCCGCAGCTTGAATTGATCGACGATATGGTGCAAACCAGCGCCCATCATAAACAACATAAGCCATTTCAATACCTAGCTGTTCACGCCATTTAAAGCTGTCACGGTCTAATATTAATTGTTCTAAACCACGTAATGCTGTCATCATTATTGTGCCGCCAGGCGTTTCATAACAACCACGCGATTTGATACCGACTAAGCGATTTTCAATGATATCAACTCGACCAACACCATGTTTTGCACCAATTTTATTTAATGTTGCAACACAGTTATATGGTGATAATTTTTTCCCATTTACTGAAACCACTTCGCCTTTTTCAATACCAATGGTTACTAATTCTGGTTGGTTTGGAGCATCTTCAGGCGAAACAGTCCAAGCCCAGCAATCTGTATTAGCTTGGTTCCATGTGCTTTCTAACACACCACCTTCAGTGGAGATATGCCATGCGTTTTCGTCACGGCTGTAAATTTTTTCAACGGTTGCAGTTGTTGGAATTTTACGGACTTTTAAATAATCAATTAATGCTTCGCGTGAACGCAGATCCCATTCACGCCAAGGAGCAATCACTTTAAGTTGTGGTGCAAGTGCAGTATAGGTTGTTTCAAAACGCACTTGGTCATTGCCTTTACCTGTCGCTCCGTGACAGAGTGTATCAGCCCCAACTTCTAACGCATATTCAACTTGCGCCTTTGCAATAATTGGACGAGCCATTGAGGTACCAAGATAATAAGTTCCTTCGTATAAGGCTCCTGTTTTTAAGACCGGATATACGTAATCTTTAACAAATTCTTCTCTTAAATCAACAACTTTACATGCAACTGCACCCGATGCTTTAGCCTTTTTTTCTACATCTTTTAGTTCTTTTGGATCTTGACCTACATTAGCAACAAAGGCATAAACTTCACATCCACCATAATTTTCTTTCAACCAAGGAATAATTGCTGATGTATCCAAGCCACCCGAATAAGCCAACACAACCTTTTTTGTTCCACTTTTTTTCATGTTATACCCTTTCTAAATTAACTGACGATAAAAATGAGTTAAAGACATTTTTTTATTAATTGTTAGATATAGATAACTAGCTTAATATAATAGCTGCTCAATATCTAAGCAATGATTCTTGTGCCTGTAGTGCCTGATTGCCCATTAAATAATTCGATGAGTTGGTGGGATTCTTTCCAACTAGCAATATCAATTGGTCGTCCTAAGGCCTTGGCGGCTTCGAAAGCTGAATTCACTTTAACAACCATACCGTCTGTAATAACACCTGTAGCAATCAGTTGCTCCGCTTGTGATTGAGTTAATGATTCAATGCGTTGTTTGTTTTCGTCAAGTACGCCAACTACATCAGACAATAATATTAAATCTGCATTTAAGGTCTTAGCTAGTGCTACCGCTGCGTGATCGGCATTAACATTCATCATTTGTCCCGCTTGAGTAATACCAATCGAGCTAATAATGGGAAGGTAACCCGAATTAATAAGTAGATTGATTAATGTAGGATCGCCAGCTTTGGCTTCACCAACATAACCTAAATCTTCTGAAATTTGTTTAACTTCTACACTATTACCATCAGCTAAACAGAGTCCTACACTTGCTATTTGCTGTTTTTTTGCTTCTGACAATAAAGTAGTATTGGCACTGCCAGCAAGGCTACCAACAATAACATCAATTTGATCAGCAGGAGTTACCCGTAATCCATTGCGACGGACTACGGGTAAAGAAAGCCTATCCATTAATGAATCAACTACCGTACCACCACCATGAACAATAATTAATGATCGTTGAAAATTTTTTTTGTACTCACTAATAACGTCAAATAATTTACTTAAGGCATCTTTATTGTCGAGCAATACGCCTCCAAGTTTTATAATTAATGGTTTCATTTTAGTTTCCTATTAATTTAACCTACTTTTAATTCATTAAAAATTTTGTACAGAGCTTTTGAAATAATTCACTCATTTTTATAATAATGACGTGGTTTCATCAAAATTATATCGAATGTTCATACACTGCACAGCTTGTGCTGCTGCGCCTTTTAATAAGTTATCTTCAACAGAAATTAATATTAAATGACGATCTTTTAATACAAATCCAATATCACAATAAGGCAAACCAATGACAGATTTTAATGCTGGCCAATCTTTTTGATAAATTCTAATCAAAGGCTTATTTTTGTAATATTTATTTAGAGCTTTGAGGATATCTTGTGATGTAACACCTTCATTTACTCGGCAAGTAATTGTGGCGTGGATACCTTGTTTAAAACTGCCTAAATGAGGTGTAAAGATCACTTCTTGACCTAAGTGTGTTGCAATTTCGGGTTGGTGCCGATGAGTAAAAAGTCCATAGGCATGTAAACTTACTTCACAAAATATATTATTATGCGAAGGTTTTCGCCCTGCTCCACTCACCCCACTCACAGCATTAATAACAGGCCATTGTGAATTATCTAATAGCCCCTCCTCGATTAATGGTTTTAATGGTAATTGTGATGCTGTAGGATAACATCCTGGTACAGCAATCAGTTGTGCCTGTTTGATTTGTTCACTATTCCATTCTGCTAAGCCATAAACTGCTTTATCTAACCATTTTGGGTGCTGATGGATAAAACCATAATAATCGGTATAAAAAGAAGCAGAGTTAACTCTAAACGCACCCGACAAATCAAAAACTGTACAACCATGTTCTAAAAAATAAGGAGCTATATTGTGGCTGACTGCATGTTCAGTAGCTAAAAAAACTATATCAAGATCATTGATATAGGCAGAATAATCTGCAGTGGCAATAAGTGGTAAGTCAACAACACTTTTTAATTGAGGGTGTAAATCATAATCAGAAATAAGCTTACCACCGTCTTGGCTGTTTTCAGACACAGTTAAAGCAATAAGTTGTATATGCGGATGCTTGTGTAAATAATGAGCTAATTTTGCCCCTGCATAACCACTTGCACCAACAATAATTGCTTTTAACATACCCTACCCTTATCTATTTTTTATGCAATAATGTGCATATAGTAGGTTATTTATAAGGCTATTACAAGCACAAAATGAATTTTTATTCACTTTTTGTGAATTTAATTTCAAAGATTTTTTGCAGACACCCAAATATTCTAACGTATTATGTTGTATTAAATTATTTTTTAGTAAATATAAACACGAGTAATCTGTTCGAAATGCCTGCCGATAAAGATCGGCAGGTGAGGTGTTGGATTATTTTAATAAAGTTGCTGATTTTAATATCGCTATCAATAATTCCCAATAACGATAAACACTTTGAATGTTAACTTTTTCATCTGGTGAATGTGGCGAAACAATCGTTGGTCCAATTGATATCATATCCAGATTTGGGTAACTTTGTTTAAATAAACCACATTCAAGGCCTGCATGAATCACCATTATTTTGGCTTTCTGAGAAAAAATTTCGTGATATTTATCTTTAGCAAGCTTTAAAAGCTGTGAATCTAAATTAGGTTCCCAACCTGAATAACCGCCACTTATTTCATAATTAGCATCCACTAATTGGCTAAGTGATGTCAATGTTGATACAACCGCATCTTTAGCACTATCGACTTGAGAACGAATAAGAAAATGGACATTCAGTTGATTGTCCTCAATACTAACAATACCTAAATTGAGCGATGTTTCAACCACACCATGAAGTTGATCGCTCATTCTAACTACACCATTAGGCGCTGAATTTAACCAGCTTATGATTTTATTTTGATGCTCTGTAGTTAATACGCGTTTTACTTTGTTTGATTCAACTTTCGATAACGTTATTTCGATAGCAGGTTCTACATAACCTAACTCACTGTGTAAAATTGTTTGATACTGTTTAACAATGGCTTCTAATTTTGGCAGATCTTGTTTATTTAGTGTAATTTCAATAAAGGCTTCTCTTGGGATCGCATTACGTAGTGAACCACCTTTTATATCAGCTAATCTAAACGAGATATCTTGTGCATATTGCGCTAAAAAGCGAGCCATCAATTTAATTGCATTTCCACGGCCAAGATGAATATCACAACCTGAATGCCCCCCTTTTAATCCTTTAAGTGAAATGTTCATATAACAATCATGCTTTTCTGGCATTACTGCATAAGTAACAGCAAAGGTTGTAGTAAAGTCAACGCCGCCAGCACAACCTGTAAATATTTCGCCTTCATCTTCAGAATCAGTATTAATTAGATAGTGACTTTTTAGCCAATTAGGTTGTAAACCAAAGGCTCCGTGCATACCAGTTTCTTCTGATACTGTTATCAATACTTCAATTGCTCCATGTTCAACAGCAGGATCAATTAAAACAGCTAATGCAGATGCTAACCCAACGCCATTATCAGCACCTAATGTCGTTCCTTTGGCTTTTACCCATTCGCCATCAACATAAGCTTGAATTGGGTCAGTTAAAAAGTCGTGACTAGTACCTTCATTTTTTTGTGGCACCATATCCATATGAGCCTGTAATGCAATTGATGGGCACTCTTCCATACCTTTGGTAGCAGGTTTACTTAACAAAATATTACCTACTTTATCAAGTTTGCAATCAATACCATGAGTTTTAGCAAAATCGACGATATATTTAGTTATCATTTGTTCATGGTGAGATGGGTGCGGAATTTTACAGATATCATTAAAAATCTGCCAAACAAATTTAGGCGTTAAGGTAGAAAGCATAATATAACCTCAATATTAAGTATGTAATAAATTAATGAGTGGTTTTTTTTATTGAATCACATTATAATAAGGTGCAATTTTACATCTATTTTTAGTTCATTAATATTTATTTATTCATACAATCGATTAAAATTGCAGGTTACTCAATGTCAACAGATCAAATTTTATTAACAGAAGAAGAAATCCAAGCCAAAAAACAACATAAAGCAGAACTTATTGCTGAAAAGAAAAAATTCAATGTTACTTGGGAAATGTTGCAATCCTATGGGCGCCAACTTTCTGAACGCTTATTACCTGCAAATCAATGGAAAGGTATTATTGCCGTTAGTCGTGGTGGATTAGTTCCAGCGGCAATTTTAGCGCGCGAATTAAGTATTCGTTATGTCGATACCGTTTGTATTTCAAGTTATGATCATGATCATCAACGTGAAAAACTAATATTAAAACAAGCTAATGGCGATGGTGAAGGTTTTATTGTTGTTGATGATTTAGTTGACACTGGTAACACTGCTCATACAATTCGCGAAATGTACCCTAAAGCTCACTTCGTAACTATTTTTGCAAAACCTGCTGGTAAACCACTTGTTGATGATTATGTTGTCGATATTGCACAAGATACTTGGATTGAACAGCCATGGGATACCGGTGTTATGTTTGTTAAACCTATTAGCGATCATAAATAATTGATAAGGAAGTTAAGGTTGTTATGGCAACTACCGAAAATCTAACTGAACAGATATTTAAACCACAATTTGATTATCCTGAAACTTCAACACTTATCAATCGCATTGATAATAGTAATGGTAGTAGCATTAGCGCCTTAGATGGGGAAGTTGACTCCAGATGGTATCGAATTATTAATCCCATTTTGTGGCATTGGCGTGGATTACCCAAATTAGAGGCTGAAGCGGTTTTATCAAAAATTGCCGCTTCAACTCGACGCCACACAAATGATACCTGGCTAGACACTGTTGCTGGTTATCAATCTGGCAACTGGGTCTATGAATTTTTAAATCAAGCGGCAGTATGGCAAGCTAAAGCTGAATCAATTGATGAAGCAAATCTTATAGATGAAAATAAAAATAATTTACACAATTATTATCTCATAGCCAGCATATATGCAAGTATTGCTAGTTATCCTCATTTTAAAAATGACCAACTAGCAATGTATGCCCAAACATGCGCTTATCAGTATTATGCAAAAGCTCTTCAATTTTCGCCATTTTTGATAAAAGAACTGGAATTTAAAGTCGATAATCGTAGTGTCAAAACAATTTTACATTTGCCAAAATGCGAAGGGACTTGCCCTGTTGTGTTGATTTGTAATGCGTTAGGCAATTTGCAGATCGATTATTATCGTTATTTTAGTGAATTTTTAGCGCCGCATGGATTTGCCATGCTAACTGTTGATCTACCAACTGTTGGTTATAGCCGTAACTTTGCTTTATCACAAAATAGTAGCCAAATTCATCAAGCTATATTAGAGCAGTTGTCTTCTGTTCCATGGATAGATGATCATCGGATTATTGTTGCTGGATTTAGGTTTGGTTCGCATATTGCCACACGTTTAGCTTATTTGATGCCAAATAAAATAAAAGGCGTATTTAACTTTACTCCGTTTATTCATCAAATCTTTGTTGATAAAGATCTGCAAAAAAATCTACCGAATAGTTATAAAGATATGTTAGCTAGCCGTTTGGGATTGCCTTCAATATCCAACCAACAATTGGCAGCAGAATTAAATTATTTTTCAATAAAAAATCAAGGACTTTTAACTCATGCTTGTCATGTGCCTGTTATGAATATCATCTTTGAGGATGATAAGTTAAGTGATCTTTGTGAAGCAAAATTAATTCATTCAATCAAACAAAATAAAGTAATAACTGTACCTAAAACACAGTTACAAAAAAGTTTGCATCAGGCGTTAACACAATCAGTAAATTGGATGAAGTCTGTTATATAACGTGAAAAAATAAGAATATGCTATGACTATTAAAAAACAACAAACCGTGGTTGTTAAATTAGGTACCAGTGTACTAACAGGTGGAACAAAACAACTTGATCGAGCACAAATAGTTGAGTTGATAAGACAATGCGCAAGTCTACATCAAGATGGACATAAAATTATCATTGTTACATCTGGTGCAATTTCAGCTGGACGCGAATATCTTAACTTCCCTACCCTACCTAATACTGTTGCTTCAAAGCAATTACTCGCTTCTGTTGGACAAAGTAAGCTTATTCAACTTTGGGAACAGCTATTTTCTATCTATAAGATCTATATTGGTCAAATGTTACTTACCCGTGCAGACCTTGAAGATCGTGAAAGATTTTTAAATGCCCAAGACGTTTTAAAAGCAATGTTAGATAATCATATTGTTCCTGTCATCAATGAAAATGATGCTGTTGCAACCGCAGAAATTAAAGTTGGCGATAATGATAACTTATCAGCGCTAGCTGCCATTTTAGCTGAAGCAGATAAGTTGATTTTATTAACCGATATTGAAGGTCTTTATACAGCCGATCCAAGATCTGATAAAAGTGCCAAGTTAATTCATGAAATTGATCATATTGACGATAATTTACGAAGTATCGCCGGTGGTAGTGTTTCAGGGCTTGGCACGGGTGGTATGAGCACAAAATTACAAGCAGCTGAAGTAGCAGGAAGTGCGGGTATAGAAGTTATTATCGCTGCAGGAAATAAACCAAATGTTATTATTGATATTGTCAATAATAAACCGATTGGAACACATTTTTTACCACAAAAAACACCACTAGAACATCGTAAACACTGGTTGTTTGGCGCACCAAAAGCAGGCAAAGTGTTATTAGATGATGGTGCTGTTAATGCGATTTTAAATAATGGTAGTTCGCTATTACCTAAAGGAATTATCAGCGTAGAGAAAGATTTTTCTCGCGGCGAAGTTATTGATATTTGCGACAAATTTGGCAAACGCATTGCGCGCGGTGTCAGTCGTTATAATAGTGATGCTTTAAGGCAAATTGCTGGGCATCATTCTCAAGAAATTAGTCAAATTATTGGCTATGAATATGGTCACGTTGCTGTTCATCGTGATGATATGATAATAAAATAAATAATAAACAAGGAAGGAAAATCATGGGATTAGCTATTGGAGGTATAATTGCTAATTGGTTAGCAGTAGATAGATTTAAATTATATGACTGATGATGATAAGCAATCATTATTAAAAAAAATAAATAAATAATATAAAACAACTAAATAGTAATATAAAATCGTGGTGATAACAATGTTACAGCAAATGGGTAAAACTGCTAAACTTGCTTCATATCAACTAGCACAATGTCCTACCGCAATGAAAAACAACATGTTGATGGTTATTGCTGATTTATTAGAACAGCATAGCGCAAGTATACTCATTGCAAATGAAAAGGACATCCAAGCGGCAAAAAAACAAAATTTAAACGAAGCCATTTTAGATCGTCTACTCTTAACACCCAAACGATTATCATCTATTGCCAATGATGTCCGTAAAATCATTTCATTAACTGATCCTATTGGTCAAATCATTGATGGTTCTACTTTAGAAAACGGCTTAAAGTTACACCGTCACAGAGTACCACTTGGCGTTATTGGTGCGATTTACGAGGCTCGACCAAATGTAACAATTGATATTACAGCTCTTTGTTTAAAAACAGGCAATGCCGCAATACTTCGCGGGGGTAAAGAAACAATCAATACTAATATGGCCACAATTTCTGTTATTCAAAAAGCGTTAAAACAAGTTGGTTTACCCCAGACAGCTGTTCAATGTATTAATAATCCTGATCGTAAATATATTCATGAGTTACTTAAACTCGATAAGTATATCGATATGATTATCCCCCGAGGTGGTGCATCTTTACATAAATTATGCCGTGAACATTCAACAATACCTGTCATTACAGGTGGTATTGGAGTCTGTCACATTTTTGTTGATGAAAGTGCTGATGTTGATAATGCTCTACCAATTATTGTCAATGCCAAAACTCAGCGTCCAAGCACTTGTAATACGCTTGAAACGTTACTAGTCCACCGAAATATTGCGGAGCAGTTTTTACCAAAACTTTGTCAGGTCATGGCAGATAATAACGTCGTATTACATACTGACCAAAACTGTTATGACATATTAAAAACAGGTAATGCAACTATCCTACCAGTAAAAAATGAAGAATTACGGCAAGAATGGTTATCAAAAGATTTAAACGTGATCATTGTTGATTCACTTGAATTGGCTGTAGAGCATATCCGCGAGTATGGTACGGGGCATTCGGAATCCATTCTCACGCGTAACTTGCTTAATGCAGAACAGTTCGTAAATCAGGTTGATGCAGCTGCAGTTTATGTCAATGCATCAACACGTTTTACTGATGGTGGGCAATTTGGATTAGGTGCAGAAGTAGCAGTTAGTACACAAAAACTACATGCACGCGGACCAATGGGACTCGAAGCTTTAACTACCTATAAATGGATAGGTTATGGAGACAATTTAATTCGTCAATAATAAAATTCTGTTTAATATAACTGTTCGGACATCCCGAACAGTTTTTATGCTTAACCAAACTAATCAAAATTACGCATTAATAAAGCATAATTTAAATCGATTTCTTCAGGAATCGGAATATAAACAATATGACCATCACCTAAACCAGCAGGAACAGGTTGCCCTTTTTTGTTTTCCATTCGCTCAATCGTGAAAGTTTTATTACCTTTCGGTGTCATCATTTCAACGCTATCCCCAACAGAGAATTTATTTTTTACGATAACTTCAGCCAATCCATTTAATCGCTCACCACTAAACTCACCAACAAATTGTTGCCTTTCCGAAACTGAATGGCTATGTTCGTAGTTTTGCATTTCTTCATGCTTATGGCGACGTAAAAATCCTTCCGTATACCCTCGATGAGCAAGTGCATTAAGCTCTTGTAACAAGCGAGGATCAAAAGGTTTACCTTCACTCGCCGCATCAATAGCTTGGCGATACACTTGTGCTGTTCTTGCACAATAATAAAAAGATTTAGTTCTTCCTTCAATCTTGAGCGAATGTACACCAATTTTTGTTAAATCATCTACTAGTTCCACTGCTCTTAAATCCTTTGAGTTCATAATATATGTACCATGCTCATCTTCGTAAGCTTGCATATATTCACCTGAGCGACCTGATTCTTCAAGCATAAATACTTTACTAGTAGTTTGACCAATTCCTAATGTTGGTTCAACTTGTTTTACCGAGATCGGTTCACATTTATGTACAATTTGCCCCACTTCGTCTTCTTTACCCTCAGCAACTTTATATTTCCAACGGCAGGCATTAGTGCATGTTCCTTGATTTGAATCACGCTTATTAATATAGCCCGAAAGCAGGCAGCGCCCAGAATATGCCATACACAATGCACCATGGATAAACACTTCTAACTCCATTTCAGGAACTTTTTCACGGATTTCAGCAATTTCATCAAGTGATAATTCGCGCGATAAAACGACTCGAGTTAATCCCATTTGATGCCAAAATTTTACTGTTGCCCAGTTAACAGCATTCGATTGTACAGATAAGTGAATTTCCATATCAGGAAAATGTTCGCGAACTAACATGATTAAACCTGGATCTGACATGATAAAAGCATCAGGTTTCATATTTACAATGGGTTCTAAATCACGAATAAAAGTTTTTAACTTCGAGTTATGCGGTGCTATATTCACAACTACATAAAACTTCTTACCTTGAGCATGTGCTTCGTTAATACCAATTGCTAGATTTTCATGATTAAATTCATTATTACGAACTCGTAAACTATATCGCGGTTGGCCGGCATAAACAGCATCTGCACCATATGCGAAAGCATAACGCATATTTTTTAAAGAACCGGCAGGAGAAAGTAATTCTGGTTTTGCATATAAATTTGTCATTAAAAATGCCTCTGATTTCAGGTCAGTATTACTTATAAGTAATAGGTTAAGCAAAATAGGATGGGCATTTTACGCTTTAGCCTATCTGTTGGCAAATTTATTATATTCCAAACTATGAAAAACTTTCAGTTATTGCTTTTCCCGACACTTTTTACTTTGTTTAAGTATGATAAGTGTTTCTCGCAAAAATATTAGACAGTGCCCACCTCTATCATTTTTTCGTTTTGGTAATATTGTTGTTCATATTGTTCAGGTGATACCCAGCCATTGGCTGAATGACGG
>NZ_JAGGHR010000019.1:0-45699 GCF_024104075.1 Gilliamella sp.
GTTGTTACCTTCTCTTATTTTTAGTTTATCATAACAATGACCTTATAAAACTGGTACTAATTAGTGTAGCCGATCCATCCTAATTCTTTTAAAAAGTTAAATTTTTCCTAAATTACTTGATATTAAAAAGATCTATATTTGTTGATATCTAGGACTTCATCCTGAAATAGCAAAAAAATTATTTGGCACTGGCATTACATTTATGCCAGTAGTTGTCTCAAAATTACTTTCTTAAAAGATCAAAAATAAAAAAAGAATGTTTAATCAATATTCAACATTTATCAGCTTGTCTTGCTCGGTTTAAATCGACTACAAAAACAAGATCTTCAAGCTAGTAGTTTTTAACGACTCGTTGAGATATGAAACGGTATAAACTCCTGAATCTTTTTTACAAGATAATAAGGCATACTAAAGCAATAAATGGGCACATAGTGTAGCCGATCCATGACTATATACTAGGTTCAGAAAATATCTGCCTAAGCCCTATTTTAAAAAAATTAAAGTGAGTATTTCCGTTAAAGGGCTTTTCCATAAATATGGCATGGGTAATTTGACTTTTATAAATGACGATAAAATATAGCGAAAAAATATTTATGCTAAGTTTTTTGTAATGTTTCAATCGTATTCAAGACATTACAATAAATTAACAAAATACTAGCTCTTTAGTGTTTAACCAGCTATAATTTCGACGCATTATTTAGTATAATACAGCTTATTAAATAAGCAAATAATCATAAAAACACAAATAAAACAACAAATTACTTGACAGGTAGAATGTTATGCGCTATCATAATAGGCACCAGGCACCAGGCACCAGCACTGGCAACCCTACGCCTTAAATCTTTTTCAATTTCACAGTGGTCAAAAACAGATTCGATTCTTATTTTTATCACCAAATCTATCGAAATCGATAAAGTTGTTGGCAAGGATATCTTTGATTTCTAGATTGCTATCCAAGTCACCGCTGATTTTTGCTCCATTGCTTTTATTGCCTTATTCGCTGAGCTCGCAGGCGTTATCGGCAAAGACATCACAGGTCATTCACGGCTCTGCACCATATTTAAGTATTGATGGTGTAACTAAAGTTGCTAGTATGGAAGATTTATTGGGTATAAGACTACCAAATATTAGTTATATTCCTCAGGGAGCAAATAGTGCACTTTATCCCAATGCAGTAATAGATCAATCTAACGTAGATGCACCAATTGAAATGCCAAATATAACAGATACATTTGCTGATATACAAGCAATAGTACCATTGGTAAATTACCCAAGAATTCAATTAAGCGAATTAATGGATTCACCTTATAATTATGGTCGAGACGATGATGGCGATGATAATATAAATGCAACAGGAAATTTAACCATAAAATGGCAAGATAAAAATGGTACAGATATTACAGGAGAAGTTAAAGCAAATCCGAATAGACGGCTAAATCTTTGTGATGGGCCTTATAAACTTACCTTAACAGCAACTGCAAGCACCTTATCGACGCAGTATGGTGTTCCCAATAGTAGCAATTTTACTGGTAATGAGCATAGTTACTATATTAATGCCAATATGAATAGGCCAGTTGCTTGCTATGCGCAACCAAATTTAGCTTACGATGACCATGCTTTTGGTACTACCATTTGGGATATGGATGGTCCAAATTGGGTTTCGTTAAAAGGGTTTAAAGTCACAAATAATAGCAATATAGCAGAAAACTTTCCGACGACAGGATCCGATAGGTTATATTTCTATTTATTATTGGGAGGAATCTCTCCTGAACAAGTTATAGCTGCAAATGGTACAACGGTGAGTGCGGTTAGCGGTAGTGGTGTATCATTATCGTTAAGCAAAGAAAATACACAACATTGGGCTATTGACATTGATAGAATATGTAGAACTTGTATTAGAGATGGTAACCTTTATCCTGGTGGCGAACAAGCACTAAAGATTATATTAAAAGGCCCTTCGATAAATTCAAGTAATAAGGCTTTTTCCCCTTCGTTATTTAAGCTTTACTCTGATGTAAATCATACAAAATTACTGTATAGCTTTAAGATAGAACGTTGGTATATCTCTCAACCAGGAATCACAGTAAGATATGGATATGCGGATGCTCAAAACTTTTGTCGTAATTTAGGTAATGGTTATCGAATTCCCGATATAAATGACTATACCAATGGGAATGGAGCTGGTTGGACAGAAGGTTTACCTGGAAGAAGTATTAATAACTGTCAACGAAAAGTCAGTTATAAAGATATTAGCGGTAAATGGGTTGGCGGACTATTTAACGAGTGGGGTTTTACTGCCAATACTATGAATAATTTCTATGAAGGTAGTGATTGGAATCTCAGTATTGGTAACAACTGGGCTAATGATACAGGATATTGGGCTAATTCATATAATGGCAGTCTATATGGTGTTTATTCAGCCGATGGGGGAATTTTTCTGCAGAGTACAGCTAATAGTCACTTTATGGCTTGTGTTACCCCTTAATTCTATATGTGCTTTTCTTGTTAAAGGCGATATTGCCTTACTGCAATGATTAGAACGCACCTATCTGTAGACCTTTAATATGAAGTCTAGATCAAATTTGCGCTTTTGTTTTTAAACAGCAAAAGCGCTTTTTTCTCAAAATTAGTTGAAAAAACATTGTTTTTATTATGCTTTTTAAGAAACCTTTTCTTTCAAAACATCTTACCTTTACAACAACCGCTTAATAATCCTATCCACTTTAATGCGGCTTAGTCGCTTTATCAACTTATGAACTTGACTTGGATAAAATTGACTCGCTTGGATTTGTTGAAAATGTGTGATCAATGTGGTTTTTTGACGAATAGTGTCAAGTTCTTGGTTAAATTTATGGCTTAATTCTTGCTTTGGATCATGTATTAATATGCCATTTTCCAGATCAAGTCGCCAAGCGCGTGGATTTAGGTTGTTGCCTGTTATAAGTACCCAAGTATTGTCCACCCAGATACCTTTAAGATGATAGGTTTGCTCTCCATCCTTCCACAGACGTATGATAAGTTGCTCTTTGTCAATAAAAGATTGTAGGCGCTCAATAAAGCTTCTTAAATTGATTTCGTATAAGTAGGGTAATCCACCCGATATGTTAAAAGGTTGGTCTGGTGGAATATAAAAATCATTTGCTTCTTTATCACCAATAATCAGTTCAACTTGGCGACCTTTACGAAGCAAGCGAATGATATCGCGAACTAGGATGTTAGGCAAATTAAAGTACGGCGTGCAAAATATGATTTTTTGTTCGGTTACGTTGATTAAATGATGGATGATTTTGTTGAGCGAGTTATTGCGACCAAGCCCCATTATTGGTGCAACCGATAAGGTGTTGTTGTCGGTATTGCTGTTATATTGGTAGTTGGTATTCATTAAGTGTTGGCGTAGCTCTTTAATTTCAGACTTAATTTGTTTGCGGGTTTTATGGGTGCCAGTATTAAGTAGTTGCAACGCTTGATATGGTAAAAAGTGGTCGTGAATAAACTGCACCATGCTGTCTGCTAATAGTGGGTTAGTAATAAAGTGATAACGGTCGTAACGGTATTTTTCACGCTTGTGTAGGTATACGTTATTAATGCTAGCTCCACTGTAAATGACAGTATTATCAATAATAAAACCTTTTAAATGCAGTACGCCTAGTACTTCACGACGATTGACAGGTACACCATAAATAGGAATGTCAATATCTGGATATTGCTGTTTTAGTTGGTAATAATAATTTGCGTTGGTATGGGCTTTGTCTTCGCCAATTCTTCCGCGTTGTGCACGGTGCCAGTCAACAAATATTTTGATATCTAAATTAGGGCGTTGCCGTTTGATTTGGTACAGTTCATTAAGAATTTCTTGACCTGCCTCATCTTGCTCTAGATAGAGCGCAACTATATAAATTCGGTGCTGAGCTCTTTTTATACTTTCAATTAAAGCCAGTCGATATGCTTTTGGGGTATAGCAGATATGATATTGCTTGGCGTCTTGCTGAATTTTACCTAATTCGTCAAGATGCTTTTGGTGATTGTATTTTATAAATGGTATTCGCATGATTTTTTGTCATTATAACTGTCAAGTTACTTTAGAAACTTGTTTTCTAATATAAGCTAAGCCAGTAAAAATAACACTCCTTTTAATTTGTATGCATTTTAGCTCAGTTGCTTTAAGTTATGTAGCGTATTTAGCAACTTGTTTATGCGCTTATGCTTCTTACTGGATGATAATAAATTGTTTAAGATTGTTCATCAACCCAAGTTTGAATTATTTTGTAAGTTAAAGCTAGTACGACAGGACCAATAAATAATCCCATTATGCCAAAGCCAAGTAAGCCACCAATCACACCAAATAATATAAGTAAAAACGGTAAATTGGCACCTTTTTTTATTAAGTAAGCTCGCATTACGCTATCTAAGGTGGTTAAGATAATTGCCACAACAATTAATACGATACCAGCTATGGTGTTGCCCGCCCAAAATTGCCAAAAAATGCATCCAAGCATTACAATCACAGGACCAATTTGTGCGACACAACAAATAAATAAAATTAGAGTGAGTATACCTGGTAACGGCATGTCGGTTAATATAAAGCTTAATCCACCAATTAAGGCTAAGGTAATGGCAGTAACCACAACACCAAGAGCTACAGCTCGAATGGATTGTCCTGCTAATGTGACAGTGATTTCGCCATATTGTTTTGATAATCGGTTGGCTAGTAGGTAAACGTATTTGGTGATATTTTCGCCTTTTAAAAATAGTAATAGACTAAAAATAATCATTACACCAGCATGAAAGATAAATAGTCCAATATTGGTGGCTTGCTCAAGTAGCCAACCTATCATGGTGCCAATATAAGGTTGTATGCTTGAAACTAAATCAGAGCCATCAGTTTGTATTAAGTTTAACCATTTTTGGTGTAGTTCAGAGCCGAAGGCAGGTACGCTTTCAAGCCAGTCAAGTGTTGGTAGTTTTTGGTGAGATAGCGTTTTTGCCCATTCAATAAGATGGTGACCGTTTTGTGCTACCGAGCTAATAATTAATATGAAAGGTATAATACAAACAAAGGCTAATATTAGTGCCATTACTAGTAGTGATAGCCAGCGTTTGTTAAATAATTTTCGTTGTATTTTTATCATTAAGGGCCAAGTGGCAATTACGACCATCACCGCCCAGAAGAAACCGAATAAAAAAACTTCAACAACACGATAGGTAATAATGATTAGTAAACCAATTATTAACAGGTTTAAAATCAATTTAAGTAAATCGGTAGTATTTTTTTCTGCTGGCATTTTTACACCAATTTTATTAATCTAGATGGTGTTATTATACGCATTATCACTGAAAATTAATACGATGGTGTTTATGATTAATTAGTTAAAGGAGATAAAAATGAAAAAATTATTGTTATTAACATTATTAGGTGTAGCATTAACAGCATGCGCAAATTCACAAAAAACGCAACCTGTTGCACAAAGTGTCAATGATATAGCGCCATTCCCTGCAGCTCAAGTTGGCTATACTCGTTATGCTATTCATTTACCAACTATTGCTAATGAAAACAATGCGAAAGTTGAGGTGATCATTGGTAAAGAAATGAATGTTGATTGTAATTTGCAAAATTTAGGTGGTGTAGTTAAGCAAGAAGAGCTTAAAGGTTGGGGATACTCTTATTACGTAGTTGAAAAGACTGTTGGTAACATTTCAACATTAATGGCTTGCCCTGAAGGTACTAATAAAAATCAATTTGTGACAATCAACCATAATTTAGGTTTGTTTAGCTATAACAGCCAATTACCGTTAGTCTTTTATGTTCCGAACGATTTGCAAGTTAAATATCGTGTGTGGCAACCAAATGCTAAAATTATGCAAGCAAGTGCTGAATAATTTTGTTATCTAATTGTTAATTGGTTGTTCCTTACTCCTTGGGTGGTTAAAATACAACCACTCAATCCTTAAACTTTCAATATTTGATTTTTTAAGTGGACATCTTTAAAAAAAAAGGTATTTTATCCCTCGTAATGCAAGGTTAGCTCTACTAGTTCATTTATGTTATTAATGACTTGTGATTGCCTGATTACCTCGGTTTCGCTAGATGGTTGTTACTTTGATAATTTTTATTATTGTTAACAATGTCGATAGTAAAATTTGGGGGTCCGTTGTGTCTTTGCAATGGGCTTGTGTCTAACATGTAATATCCCTACAACTAGAGGAGAAGTGGTGAGCATGTTTACTCAACGTAAAACAATTCTTTCAATCGTGGCTGGTGTTTCACTAGCGTTATCTCAATCTGCTATAGCTAAAGATCGTGTCGTACATTTTTACAATTGGGCAGGGCAAATTGGTTCTAATACGATTTCTGATTTTGAAAAATCGACTGGTATTAAGCTGGTTTATGATGTTTATGATTCTAACGAAGCTCTTGAAGGTAAATTAATGGCGGGTCATTCTGGCTTTGATGTGGTTTCGCCTTCAGATAGCTTTTTAGCTAGACAAATTAAATCTGATATCTATCTTCCATTAGATAAGAATAAATTGCCTAATTGGAAAAACTTAGATCCTAATCTAATGAAATTAATGGCAACACATGATCCTGATAATAAATATGCTATCCCTTATGTATGGATGACAACAGGTATCGGTTATAACATTGATAAAGTTAAAGAGCGTCTAGGTGATAATGCACCAGTTGATAGCTGGGATTTAGTGTTTAAACCAGAAAATATGGAAAAACTAAAAGATTGTGGTGTGGCATTTTTGGATGCGCCTACCGAAATTTTTGCTAGTGCTCTTCAATATTTAGGTAAAGATCCAAATAGTACAGATGCCAAGGATTATACTGGTGCTGCCTATGAGCTGTTAGAAAAAGTTCGTCCAAATATTCGTTACTTCCACTCTTCACAATATATTACCGATCTAGCTAATGGCGATATTTGTGTGATTTTGGGTTGGTCTGGCGATATTTTACAATCACGAGATAGAGCTAACGAAGCAAATAACGGTGTGCATGTTGGTTATCAAATACCAAAAGAAGGTGCTTTAGTCTTTTTTGATACCTTTGCTATTCCAAAAGATTCAGCAAACCCAGATGAAGCTCATGAGTTTTTAAATTTTGTTATGAAACCAGAAATTGCAGCGCAAGTTACTAACGATGTTAACTTTGCTAGCGCTAATCAGGTTGCTAATGAAAATTTTGTAAAACCAGAAGTGAAAAATGATCCAGCAGTTTATCCAAAACCAGAAGTGATGGAAAAACTATTCACTTTAAAAGTTAAAGATCCAAAACTTGAGCGTATAATTACCCGCACGTGGACTAAGCTCAAAACTGGTAAATAATCGATATTTTGTATATCGAATCTTAACTAATAATCCAAGACGGAGAGGCTGTGAGTCTTTCCGTCTCGTTTTTTTTGGCTTGTTGTTATGAGGAAAAAAGAGTGAACGATAAAACAACAAATCAGGTACAGCCTAAAAAAAAGATGATAACTCCTTTATTGGAGATCAAAAATTTAACAAAAGTTTTTAATGATGATTATTATGCCGTTGATGATGTAAATTTGACTATATATAAAGGTGAAATTTTTGCATTATTAGGTGCATCTGGAAGCGGTAAATCAACACTATTGCGTATGCTAGCTGGTTTTGAGCAACCG
Source organism: Gilliamella sp. (assembly GCF_024104075.1). Classification (NCBI taxonomy): domain Bacteria; kingdom Pseudomonadati; phylum Pseudomonadota; class Gammaproteobacteria; order Orbales; family Orbaceae; genus Gilliamella; species Gilliamella sp. Next base: position 7,644 of record NZ_JAGGHR010000019.1, read on the forward strand.
ACTTCGGGGCAAATCATTTTAGATGGAAAAGATTTATCACAGGTTCCGCCTTATAATCGTCCTATTAATATGATGTTCCAATCGTATGCTTTATTTCCTCACATGACGGTTGAACAAAATATTGCCTTTGGCTTAAAGCAAGATAAATTAAGCAATAGCGAAATTAAACATCGAGTTGAAGAGATGTTAGCGCTTGTACATATGGAGCAATTTGGCAAACGTAAACCACACCAATTATCAGGTGGTCAGCGCCAACGCGTGGCTTTAGCAAGAAGCTTAGCCAAACGACCAAAATTATTGTTACTTGATGAGCCAATGGGTGCACTTGATAAACAACTTCGTGATCGAATGCAACTTGAAGTGGTGAGCATTTTAGAACAAGTGGGGGCAACTTGCGTTATGGTTACCCATGATCAAGAAGAAGCTATGACTATGGCTGGTCGTATTGCCATTATGAATAAAGGTCAATTTGTGCAAATTGGTGAGCCAGAAGAAATTTATGAACATCCAAATAGCCGTTATAGTGCTGAGTTTATCGGTTCGGTTAATATCTTTGACGGTATCTTGCAAGATACGTTAGAAGATGGTTTGATTTTGAGTTGTCCTACTATTAAACATCCATTTAAAGTAGATTATGATTCTCCAGCTGTGGAAGGTGTGCCGATTAAAGTTGCTTTGCGCCCAGAAAAAATCCAATTATGTGAGCAATTACCTGAAGATGGTTATAACTGCGCTACAGGTGAAGTTGTTGAAATCGCTTATCTTGGGGATTTATCGATTTATCATGTCAAATTGCCAAGTGGGCAAGTTATTATTGCACAATTGCAAAATGAGCATCGTTATCGTAAAGGAATGCCAACTTGGGGTGATATAGTTAACTTAAGTTGGGAAGTTGACAGCTGTGTTGTGCTTACTGAATAAACAAAAGAGGATATCATAATGCGATCCATTGTATTGGGATTGTTGTTAAATGCATTTGTGTTGCTCAATGTTTATTGGCGTTTTGTAACAACAGGTGCATTTGACAATTTATTTTTAGATGCGCTATTTACCGCAATGACATTGAGCTTTTTATTGTCATGCTTTGGTTGTTTTTTAGCGCATTATAGGTCGTCTAAATTTGCTTATCGGCTTATTATTGCTGGCAGTATTTTATTTATTCCAGCAGGGTTAGTTGTAATTTTTTATACATATAAAAAATTGCGTCAACAGCGAGATGATTCGGATTTAATGACTCTTTATGGACGGTTAACCGTAATTGCGATCCCTTATTTATGGATGCTATTACTGTTTTTGCTACCATTTTTAATCGTATTTAGGATCAGTTTTTCTGAAATTGCTTTAGCTGTACCACCTTATACTGATTTGTTAAGTTATGACGATGGTTTGCTTAATATTACGTTAAATTTTGGCAATTATTTAAATCTAATTAGCGATACGATTTATATTGATTCGTATTTGCAATCACTTAAGATTGCTGCGATTTCAACCGTGCTTTGTGTTTTAATTGGTTACCCGTTGGCTTGGGCTATTTCTCAATGCAAACAGTCAACCCGTAATATTTTATTGTTGTTAATCATTTTACCTTCATGGACATCGTTTTTAATTCGTGTTTATGCGTGGATAGGTATTTTGAATCCTAATGGTTTATTAAATCATTTTTTAATGTGGTTAGGGGTTATTGATCAGCCTTTGATTATTATGAAAACCTACTTTGCTGTATATATTGGTATTGTCTATTCTTATTTACCATTTGTGGTATTGCCAATTTATACGTCGTTAAGTAAGGTCGATTCAACGTTAATCGAAGCAGCATTAGACTTAGGTTGTAAACCGATAAAAACATTTTTTAAGATCATTGTACCTTTAACCAAAAATGGGGTGATTGCTGGGGGGATGTTAGTGTTTATTCCTGCTGTAGGTGAGTACGTGATCCCCGAATTATTAGGCCCTTCCGAAGGAATTATGATTGGTACACAGCTTTGGACTGAGTTCTTTAATAATCATGACTGGCCAGCTGCCTCGGCTGTAGCTAGTGTGATGTTGATGATATTGATTGTACCTATTTATTATTTCAATAAATTTCAAAATCGACAAATGGGAGGTAGATAGATGAACGATTTGCCCGTTATTATGCGATCGGCTTTGATTGTTTTTATCTCGTCATTGCTCGGTGCGATTTTATTGAGTGTTTTGATTTCATCATCGGGATTATCGCTTTTGGGTGAATGGAGCTTTTATTATAGCTGTTTTGTTTTTAGTTTCATTATTACCGTTTTAGTTACCATTGCATTGCTATTCCGGTGTTTGAAAGGACTTATCTTTTTGGTGGTATTTTCGTTTTTATATATCCCAATGATTATTTTGATTGTTTATTCGTTTAATAGTTCGCGTTTGGTGACAGTTTGGGCGGATTTTTCGGTCAAATGGTATTTTGAGTTAATTAATAACGAAACATTACTTAAAGCTGTTGGGCTAAGTTTGTCTATTGCTGCAGGTGCTGCAACTTTTGCTGTTGTGCTTGGTACATTAGCGGCTTATGCTATCATTCGTTTTAGAGGATTCCGAGGCTCTAATTTATTTTCGTTTATGACTACAGCACCGCTGGTTATGCCAGATGTTATTACTGGTTTGGCTTTGCTGTTGTTATTTGTGGGAATGGGACAGGTACTTGGTTGGCCAAAAGACCGTGGCGCTATAACTATTTGGATGGCTCATGCTACATTTTGTACAGCTTATGTGACTGTGGTAATTAGTGCTAGGTTGCGTGAATTAGATAAGTCAATTGAAGAAGCTGCATTAGATCTTGGTGCAAATCCTTTAAAGGTATTTTTTATTATTACACTACCAATGATCGCACCAGCGTTAGTGTCAGGTTGGCTTTTAGCATTTACATTGTCACTTGATGATGTGGTTATTGCTAACTTTGTGACTGGACCAGGTGCTATGACGTTACCTAAATTGATATTTTCAAAAGTACGTTTAGGGGTTGATCCTCAGGTTAATGCTTTAGCAACAATTATATTGCTAATTGTTGGTATTATTGGCTTTATTTCGTGGCTATGGATGCGTAAAGCCGAACGGCGTCGCATAAGTGAAACTCGTAGGCATTAATTAAACTCTGCTCTTTCTATTATTGCCGCTGTTTGCGGCAATATTTCATTTTAAAACTCCGTGTCTTTTTTATCATTTTGTATTATAGTGTGATTCGTCAATTTTTTGGCAAAATTCTCAGGGCGGGGTGTAAGTCCCCACCGGTGGTATAGCCCACGAGCGCTTAATTTATTTTGTTAACTGTGGTAGTTGTTTTATTGCTCAGTTAGATTTTGATAGATTAAGGACAAGCAGATTTGGTGAAATTCCAAAGCCGACAGTAAAAGTCTGGATAAAAGAGAGTTGCTTATCTTTCCAATATTTGCTGAAAGGCAAAGTCATGCTGGTCAAGCACTGCCCTGATTCTGGTATTTTATTTATACTTAATTAATTAGATAGCAAATAGCCATTTGATTTTAATTAGATAAATAATGAAATAAATGAGTTAATAAAAATATAGGTATTTACCATGAATCAGTTTAATTTAAATGAATTTGGAACGCCCATTGAACGTGTTAAAAAAGCAATTGCTTCTATTAAAGCTGGTCAAGGTGTACTAGTTTTAGATGATGAAGATCGCGAAAATGAAGGTGATATTATTTGGGCTGCCGAGTCTATTACCAGTGAACAAATGGCTCTAACTATTCGTTACGGCAGTGGTATTGTTTGTTTATGTTTGCCTAAAAAACGCTGTGATGAGTTAAATTTGCCTATGATGGTAGAAAATAATACTAGTAAAAATAATACAGCATTTACCATCTCAATTGAAGCGGCTAATGGAGTTACAACAGGTGTATCAGCCGCTGATCGCGTTACGACTATTAAGGCTGCTGTGAATGATAACGCCAAACCAAGTGATCTTAATCATCCAGGGCATGTGTTTCCTTTAGTTGCTAAAGAAGGTGGCGTATTAATTCGCCGAGGTCATACTGAAGCATCTATTGATTTAGTGACATTAGCGGGTTTAAAGCCTGCCGCAGTATTGTGTGAGTTAACCAACGACGATGGGACTATGGCAAGAGCGCCAGAGGTTGTTAAATTTGCTAATGAGTATCATATGCCAGTTGTGACGATCGAAGATATTGTTGAATATCGTAACTATTTGGCATTGAAGTGAAAATCCTAACTTAAAAATGTTAAGTGCTTATCAACAGTATTATACAAGTTAGGGAAAGATCTTTTGTTTGTGATTTAAATCATCTTCCGCCGAAGTAAGGTATCGGCGGAATAGGGTGGAAATTAGCCAAGTACTTTTAATGCACAAGCTTTGGTTATTTTGACTCCATTTTCTAATGCTAAAGTGTCAAACTTCATTTCAGGATGATGTAATCCTGGTGTTAGATCAGCTCCTAATCCCCAAAAACCAGCTTTGACATTACGTTCACAAGGATAATTGAAAAAGTCTTCTCCACCTGGGGTGAAAATAGGTTCTTTTAACCCCTCTTTGCCAAGTACATCGACAATGGCTTCGGCAATAATTTTTGTGACATCATTATCAATTTCCGCGGCTGGAATTTCTTTAGTGACATTGATATCCACTTTCGCACCGATAGATTCAACACTGAGTTTTATCGCATTTAACGTTTTGGCTTTTAGTTCATCCATGGCTGGGTTAGTTGGCGCTCTTAGATCCCAGCATACATATGCTTCGGATGGAATAGCATTGGTGACTCCAGCATCGCAAATGCAACGTGTGGCTTTAACACTATAGTTTAAGTTAGGTGCAAGGTGAATGGTGTTAACTGCTTGAATGGCCAGTGTTGCTGCATCAAGGGCATTAACGCCTAAATGAGGTCGAGCACCATGTGCTGGGATACCATGAATATTTACTTCAACTGTGGTGGATGCTGAATAGTACATTGCCGTTGCAGCAAAGCCTTTTGGACATTCATCTTTTGGACGTAAATGTAAACCGATAATCATATCAACATCATCAATAGCTCCTCCTTCAATCATAGCTAAAGCACCTGTTCCAAGTTCTTCGGCAGGTTGGAAGATGAGTTTCAATCGACCTTTTTTGATGTTACCTTCTTTTATTAACTCTTGTGCCGAGCTTAATAATATTGATGAATGGCCATCATGACCGCAGGTATGTCTTGCGCAAGGTTCGCCGTTAATAATATGTCCTAGAGCATCCATATCTGCCCGTAAAGCGAGTACAGGGCCAGTTTTGCCGCTATCGTATTGCGCAACAATTCCTGTTGTGTTATTGATGTTGCGAGTTACTTTATAGCCTGCTTGTTCAAGTTGCTGTGCGATATATGCCGATGTTTTGTGTTCTTCAAATCCCAACTCTGGAATTTGGTGTAAATACTGATAATGTTCTAAAACATTAGACATGTTTATCTCCTTTATTAAACAAAAAATCGCATAATAATCATTGAAACTAATGCATTAAAAATACTGGTTAACATGAGTAATGGCCAGTATTTTTTTGGTACATCGGCAACGCCTAATAATCGTCCCATATACTGTAATTGTGAGCCCATTAAGAAAATAGCTGGGGCTAATATGGTTATTGCTGTTGGATTGATTGTTCCTGCGGTAAATAAGTTAACTGCAACGCCTGTACCTGCTGATGCTGATAACCATGCAGTTAGTAATACGGTAATTGCTTCGCCAGGTAGGCCAAAAATCTCCATTACTGGAGCACAATAAGTTCCTATTAATTGCATTATACCTAAACGTTTTAGTATTTCGGTGATTACAAATGCCATTAAAATATTGGGCATTAAATTATTAATAGCAATGTTGAATCCTTTGCGAGCACCGATTACAAAAATATCTAAAGGGTTATTAGTTTGTTTTTGTGAATTACTCATTGATAAAATCCTTTTTATAAATTGTATTTAATATTAAGCGAACCATTACTGAGCCTACAAATTTAAGCACTAACATGATGACAAGAGGAATAAAAATAGCTACAGTCATTGAGGCAAATAATGCCGAACCAATCGAGAAGTAGTTATTAATTAAACCCGCACCAGAATATTGCCAAGCACTAATAATGATTAGGTCTTTTTTAGTAATTTGCTTTTCGTCATATAACTCTTTAGTTAATACTGCACCAGCATCAGTGCTTTGTAGGTCGGTAATTAATGCAAGTCCAGTTTTACCTGGTACACCTAAAATTGGTTTTAATAATGGTGTTAATAATTTATGTGCAGCACGAATGGTGCCGTAATGGGTAAATATTTCTAACACGCCTAGCGCTAACATAACCGTAGGTATAAGTGATAAGGCAAAAATAAAACCAGCTCTTGCACTATTACCTCCTTCACCCACAAAAGTATTTTTTTCAGGATGTAGCATAGTGCCAAATTTGCCGCTTAAGCTGGTAAAATCAAACGCTCCTAGCCATTCTTTACCTTCTACATTAAAAAATAAGCCTGAAAAAAATAAAATGGCTACTATTAGTGATATATAGGCTTTTATACCAACTTTAAATTCATTATCTGTCTTTTTTGACATGCTGCCTTCCTTTTTCCGAATGTTTAAAAAATATTAAGTATTATTACAATTAACAATATTTAATAAGTATAAAATGTTTATTATACAATTTAGTTAAAAAATGCATCAAAAGTGGTTTTTAGCATTCTATAACGATTTTAGGTTAAATTGAAAAAGATATAACATTTTTTATTTTTTTCTAATAAATTACAAATCTTTATTATATCTTGCATAATTAAGTATTATATAGAGGTGAATTGGTTAGCTTGTATAAGCTTTCTAACATTGAATTGTGTAATTTTGTCCTTGCCATTTATATATCTTCATTATAGAATTACTTACTTATTTGAAAAATAATAATAAAAATTGTGATGATGTTTCGTGAACGTTAGGCGTTTTGGTTTAATGGATAGGACCATATAACAATTGATATCTTTTGGCGGCAAATTCTATTTGCGAACCATCTTTTGTCTTGTCGTTGCTTTTAGGCAATAAGGCATAATCAAGCATTATACTTAAACACATTGCAGCAGAAAATTGATTACGACATAAAATAAAGTAGCATAAACGAGGTAGCTATATGTTTAGCATGAATAAAGAGTGGGCATTTGTGGTGCTAACCTGCTTTTTTGAAATATGTTGGATTTTAGGATTTAGCATCGCAACCGAGCTTTGGCAATGGGTTATTATTGTATCGCTCATTATTATTGATTTTACTTTTTTAACCAATGCTTGCAAGACAATACCTACAGGTACGGTTTATGCCATATTTTCAGGTGTTGGTGCTGTCGGTGCAACGCTAATTGATATCTTACTTTTTAATAAAGAGATTAAGCTAATTCAACTTTTTTTTGTGGCGATAATTATTATTGGTGTTGTACAACTAAAACGTGCCGACAGTTAATATTTTAATAAGGATAATTTAATCATGGGATGGCTGTTAATATTAATTGCATCAGTTTTTGAAGTAATTGGTGCTATAGGCCTTAAATTATATGCTGAGCAAAAAGGTCTATTTAGATTGGTTTTATATTGGGGAGGTTTTTTTGTCTCTTTTGTGCTTTTCTATTTTTCGCTCCATTATCTTGAATTGAGTGTTGTGTATCCTGTTTGGGTTGGTCTTGGGACTTCGGGTGCGGTGTTAGCCAATATGCTGTTATTTAATGAGCCTAAGAATTTTCCTCGTATATTTGGTCTCACCATTATTATCGTTGGTGTTGTAGGATTACATGCCACTCTATAATTAATTGCGTTTATATATATAAAAAAACCGGAGATTAACTCCGGTAACGCAAAGCGTAAAATAAGATATGGATGAATAAAAAATTGTACTGAATTAAATTTCGTCAGCATGCTGTTTTAAGAAACTTGCAACGCCATTTGGATTTGCTTGCATGCCTTTTTTACCTTTTGTCCACTGAGCAGGGCAAACTTCGCCATGTTCTTCATGGAATTGGAAAGCATCAACAATACGAATCATTTCGTCAATGTTACGTCCAATCGGTAAATCGTTAATTGTTTCATGGCGTACAATTCCTGATTTGTCAATAAAGAACGAAGCTCGCAGTGCAACTCCAGCTTCAGGATGTTCAATACCATAAGATTGCATAATTGAGTGTTTGATATCTGCAACAATTGGGAATTTAACTTCACCAATACCACCTTTATCTTGTGGAGTATTGCGCCATGCATTATGTACATATTCAGAGTCCATTGAAACACCAATTACTTCAACACCACGTTTTTTGAATTCTTCTAGACGGTGATCAAATGCAATGATTTCAGATGGGCAAACAAATGTGAAGTCCATTGGCCAAAAGAACACAACGGCATATTTACCTTTGATATGTTGTAATAAATTGAAATTATTAACAATTTCACCAGTACCTAAAACTGCTGCTGATGTAAAATCTGGTGCTTTGCGAGTGACTAGTGTCATAGTATTTCTCCTTTATAATTAACTGCAACTCATGTAGCGTAGCATTATAGCAATTAAAATCTATTGTCAAAGTTGTTATAAACGATTGGTATCATAAGTTTAAACTATTAAGTTGTGATTATTATTCGGTATTAGTTATTGATTTTCGGTTTGCCTTTATTTTTTGTGTCTCGATAGCGTTGTTTTATCTTTTTCTTTTTTACTTGTTCTTGCTTTTTGTTCGCACTTTTTTGTTTTGCTATTTGTGAATGTTTTTTCTTAGTTACTGGTTTTGGTGCTTTAGTTTTAGGGCGTAATCCATCAATCGTTCTTAATTTGATTGGTTCCTTAATATAGCGCTCAATTTTTTGCAGTAGTTCGTTATCATGCGCTTCGACTAGCATAATAGCTGTGCCTTTTTTCCCTGCTCGAGCGGTGCGTCCAATTCTGTGTAAATATACATCGGCAGTTTTGGGTGCATCAAAATTAATAACATGAGTAATATTGTCAATATCAATACCTCGTGCAGCAACATCGGTTGCTACAAGTACATTGACAGTATTATTGCTGATCCTTTTTATTGCTTCATTGCGTTTTGCTTGTACCATTTCACCTTCTAAATAGCAGCTATGGATACCAGCTTGGTGTAGTAAGCTAACTAATTCATGCACACGTTCGCGTTTACGAACAAATACAATCGTTTTTTTTAATTGTTCTTGTTTTAATAAGTGAATAAGAAGTGCCACTTTATGAGTTAAATCATCGGCACGATAATAAAATTGCAGGATTTTTTTACGTTCTTTGCGTGAAGGCTCGGCATTGATTTCGATTGGATCAGTCAAAATGCGGCTAGCAAAGTTATGCAGTCCTTCACCTTCCAGTGTGGCAGAAAATAATAAAGTTTGTTTACGCCAACGGGTTTCGGAAGATATCATTTCGACATCTTGTGAAAAACCCATATCTAACATCCGATCAGCTTCGTCTAAAACAAGCATTTCAACTGCTCGGCAGTCGAAGTTTTCTTCTTTTATATACTGTAATAATCGGCCTGTTGTAGCAATAACAATATCTTGGTTTTTACTAAACACTTCAGCGTGATTCATATAAGCAACACCGCCAGTAATAGTTGCAATGCTTAAATTTGTTGATTCGGTTAATAATCTGGCTTGTTCAGCAATTTGCATGGCTAGTTCACGCGTTGGCGTTAAAATCAAAATTCGTGGTGGACCTGGTTTACGGCGTGGAAAATCGAGTAGATGTTGTACGGCCGGAATTAAAAAAGCTAGCGTTTTACCTGTGCCTGTTGGTGCAGAACCTAAAATATCTTTGCCATCTAAAGCAACAGGGATTGTTTGTGTTTGGATTACGGTTGGAGTATTTATATTTTGTGTTTGGAGATTGTGAATTAAAATATCATCTAATTCTAAACCAGAAAAAGTGTGTGTAGTCATAGTGTTCTTTTCATCTAAAATTATAAGGCACATTATAACGTTAATCGTTGTAACTACAATCAATAAAAATGTGATGGAATATTATTTTATTTTTATGGAGCGATTAATTGTAAGGTAGTTATTGCAGTGTAAAATATAGTTTTATGTCTAAAATTAGATGTTTTATTTAAGCAAAACTTATCATTGTTAGCTGTTTGTGATAAGATACGCATCCGTTTGCGATAACATGCATAATGATTATTTATGCTACCGAGGCTAAATTGGTTTAAATAATTAATGTTTAATTATTTTGTGGCTTAACACGGATTGGCTCAAATTTCCATATTAAATAATACTTCTTTAATAACTATCAGATAATGAATATGACTGAATGTTTCTCGAATGATAATTATAATCAACAGTTGAAAAAAAAAGTAGATAATTTAAAAGCATTATTATCAGATTTTTCACTGCCCGAATTATCGGTATATTGTTCACCTATTAGTCATTATCGTATGCGTGCTGAGTTTAGGATCTGGCATGATGGTGAAGATCTTTATCATATTATGTATGATAAAAAAACAAAAAAACGAATACGGGTTGATGAATTTCCTATTGCAACAAAACTAATTAATCAAGCAATGCAAACCATTTTACCTTTGTTACAACATAATTTGTTACTTCGCCATATGCTGTTTCAAATTGATTATTTTTCGACTTTAAGTGGTCAGCTATTAATTACGCTTTTATATCATAAAAAGTTAAGTGATGGATGGATTATAGAAGCAAAAAAATTAAAAACTCAATTAGCTGAACATGGAGTAGTTGCTAATATTGTAGGGCGAGCAAGTAATCAAAAAATAGCCATTGATGTGGATTATGTTGATGAAGTGTTGCCAGTAATGGATAAAACGTTTATTTATCGACAAATTGAAAATAGTTTTACTCAACCAAATGCAGCGGTAAATATTAAAATGCTACAGTGGGCCATATCGGTTACCAAAAATTCAACTGGTGATTTACTCGAATTTTATTGTGGTAATGGTAACTTTTCAATTGCTCTAGCACAAAACTTTCGCAAAGTATTGGCTACTGAAATAGCTAAAGCGTCTGTTTATTCAGCTCAGCATAATATTTTAGTTAATCAAATTGATAATCTTGATATTGTACGGTTGTCAGCCGAAGAATTTACTAGTGCAATTAAAAAAGAACGAGAGTTTAATCGTTTAAAAGGAATCAATTTGGATGAATATCAATGTGATACGGTACTTGTTGATCCACCACGTGGGGGAGTGGATTTAAATACCATTAATATATTAAAAACCTATAAAAAAATTATTTATATTTCGTGTAATCCTAATACATTGCGTGACAATTTACAGTTATTGACTAAAACACATTCAATTCAACATTTTGCTATGTTTGATCAATTTCCTTATACAGATCATGTCGAGACGGGTATTGTGTTGTATAAAAAGTAAAAGGAAGTAATATTCAATGTAGAGTATTTTTGTTAAAATATACTCAATTCATACCTAACTAATTGTTGTTTCGGGTGTATGTAAACTTGCATCGATCTATAACAAAAAAAAACCCTAGATAAACTAGGGCTGCATTAAATTGCAAGGAATGGATGAAAGGAAATAAAACAATGAAACAATAATGTCTAGCCTCATGAATCATTGTGTAGCTACTATAACAAAGATAAACCAACTAATTAATGACATTATGATTACAAAATAGTCATTAAACCATCATGATTGGTTTGGTGTTTATCATTTATTCTATAGCTGTGTTATGCAATTACGACAACCAGACAAATAACAAAGGAAATATTCAAGTATGAAATTGTTAGTAGTTGAAGATGAGCAAAAAACAGGTGAGTATCTTCGTCAAGGTTTAGTTGAATCTGGGTTTGTTGTTGATTTAACAAATAATGGTCTTGATGGTTATCATAGAGCCATGACAGAAGATTATGATCTAATTATTTTAGATGTGATGTTGCCCGATATAGTTGGTTGGAAAATTGTTCAGTCACTGCGTGAAGCAGGCAAAGAGACACCTATCATGTTACTTACCGCTATGGGAAGTGTGGATGATAAAGTTAAAGGCCTAAACTTAGGTGCTGATGATTATCTAGTAAAACCTTTTTCGTTTGCTGAGTTATTAGCTCGTGTGAAATCTATGCTCCGACGTAATGTCCCTCAAGTCAATAATTCCCAATTGAGTATTGCAGATCTGGTCATGGATCTTCCTAAACGTATGGTAACACGTGGAGATAAACGCATTGATTTAACCAATAAAGAATTTTTGTTATTAGAATATTTTTTACGTTATCCGGGGGAAGTATTACCACGATCATTAATTGCATCTCAAGTTTGGGATATGAATTTTGATAGTGATACTAATGTGATTGATGTTGCAATTCGGAGATTGCGAAATAAAATTGATGCTGATTTCGAGCCAAAATTGATTCATACAGTCCGTGGAATGGGGTATAAGTTAGATGTCTTGGATGAAACAGAATAAGTTAATATCATTTCGCTTGCCTCTTATTGTTTGTTTATTAACCTGCGGTTTACTTTATTGTTTTAGTTTTTTTATTGAACGTTCTTTTGAAAAAATTTCAATCCAACAAAATGTGTCCGAACTTAATTCGGTTATTGATTCTATAGAACGTGAATTAGTTTACTATTCCCCAGATGAAAATCGTGACGAATTTATTCAAAATTTATTATTAATTTTGACAGGACATCATCGCCTATTTGTTTATGTTATTGATGAGAAAGGTAAAATTGTTTATCGAACACGTGGTCCTAATCTAACCGTTGCTAAAAATCATATTGATTTTGATACCATTATTGCAAATCACAGTACCGCTATTTGGAATCAAGATAAAGCCTCATATCGAATTGCCGCTTCACGAGTTTCGATTGAAAATGGTAGACAATATACCACTATAGTTGCTGTTGGTCGTGATTTACATCTCGAATTCATTCGGCGATTACACGATGGTTTAGGCTTGCTTATTGCTATTGCTTGTATTTTGGCCTTAATTGGTTCTTTTGTCAGTGTCTATTTTACCCAAAAACCAATTAATCGGTTGATTAAAAAGATCGAAAAAGTTAATTTTAAAAGTCTAAATTACCGTATTCCTGCTTCTTTAGTACCAATTAAATATGTTAGTTTAGTGAAAGCATTCAATGAGATGCTTAATCGGATAGAGGATGTGTTTCAGCGGCAACGTAATTTTACAGCAGATATCGCTCATGAGATGCGAACGCCTATTACCAATTTAACAACTCAAACGCAAATAGTACTGAGTAATGCCAGAACAACTAATGAATATCGCGAGATATTATATTCAAATTTAGAAGAATACGAAAAAATGTCACAGATGATTTCTGATATGTTATTTTTAGCACAAGCAGATAATCGTCAATTGGTGCCTAATTTAATCGATATTGATTTACATAGCTTGATCACAATGATGTGTGAATATTTTGAACCACTTACCGACGAGAAGAATATTGCCTTTAATCTTGAAGGAAATTGTTCCCATATTCAAGGTGATAAGATGATGTTAAGAAGGGCAATCAGTAATATTTTATCCAATGCAATTCGTTATACACCTGAAAATCAGACTATCACTATAATTTTAAGTCAAGTAAGTGAAAAGCGAGTTCGAATCATCATTTCGAATCCAGGCAAGAAAGTTGATAGTAAACATTTGCCACACCTTTTTGATCGGTTTTATAGAGTTGACGAATCACGTCATCGTAATGATAATTCAGGTACAGGAATAGGGCTTGCTATCGTCAAATCCATTATTGAAACACATAAAGGTTCAATTTACGCTGAGTCTGATGAGCAATCAACCCGTTTTATTATTAATTTACCAACCACTATTTAACATCAAAGTCGCTGATCAGTAAATTAGCCGCTGCATAAGCGGCTTTATCTTTTAGTTCTTGTGGGACATTTTCGTTACGAACAACTTCGTCTAACACTTGCATAACAGCGCCTAAGGCATCATCAATATAACCGAGATCATTACTGCCAATTTGTGCGTATTTTTCATAAATAAGATCGCTATATTTATTCATTAAATTCATTTCTTTTTATTCCACTTATAAAAAGCTAACTAATTGTTTATAAACTTGTTCAGCTTGAATGGTTTGCATGCATTTTTCATCTGAGATAATACTAAATTGATTTTTTCCATAGCCACCAATCAATTTTGGATCGGTTTTGCCAAATAAAGTAATATTTGGACGATCCAATGCAGCAGTTAGATGACTTAAACCTGTATCTACCGAAACAACGGCTTTTGCTCCCGCAATAACGGTTGCTATATCGGAAAGTGAAAGCTTGGGAAGTACCTCTACGTGTTGGAATCCTTGTGCTAGACGAATTGCTCGTGCTTGCTCATGTGGTGCTCCCCAAGGTAATTTTATTTTTAACCCAGTAGGCTCAACTAATTTAATTAATTTCCGCCAGGCATCTTCGCTCCAGTGCTTTTCATCTCGTGTTGTTGCGTGTAAAAAAATTAGATATTGCTGATTATCGTTAGGTAATGAAGATAAAAAGTGACGCGCAATAGCATAATCACCCATTGAATCAGGTAATGTATATTGTAGGCTTTTTGCAAACAGCAATCTAATGCGCTCAATAGCATGCATTTGTTTAGGTACATTGTGTTTTACATCATAAAACCAACTAGCAATTGGTTCTTTGATACTTTTGCGATCCAAACCGTGTTTAATGCCCCGTGCTTTACGAGTAATAATAAACGCACTTTTAATGAGTCCTTGTGCATCAATAATCACATCATAACGTTGTCGTCTTAAGGTATTAATAAAATCATGGCGCTCTTGACGAATTGTTTTAGTGAACCAATTTTTTCGCCAGCGTCTTATTGCAACCGGTATCACTTGGTTTACAGCAAAGTGCCAACTAGGTATTTGGGCAAAATTTTCTTCTACTACCCAATCAAAGGATATATTTGGTAAATTGTTAGCCGCATCAGTTAATGCCGGTAAAGAATGAAGTACATCCCCCATGGATGATGTTTTAACCACTAATACTCTCATTATTCTTTACTCTTTTTACAGCGCATGATGAGTTTCATCAAAGTTTCGAAAACAATATCGGGTTTAATATCGATCAGACTTTGATGGTAACCTTGTTCTGCATCGCCTTTACGGACGCGGTGATAACCGGTAATTAAACGGATAACTTCGGCTTTATCTGATAGTGGAGGGGTAAAATCTGGACTACTTGGCCCATAAAGAGCAACCAGTGGTCTGTCTAAAGCTGCTGCAATATGCATTAGTCCAGAGTCATTAGTTACAATGGCTTTACAAGCAGCAATTAGGCTAACAGCTTGTTCTAATTGTGTTTGACCTGTTAGATTGATACATTTATCGCGATGTATCATTTTAGCAATAATTTGTTCTCCTACTTTGCGATCATTTTTGGACCCAAAAATAATAACTTTAGCGTGCTGTTTAACTAGCATATCAGCAAGTGCCGCGTAATGATAATCGGGCCAACGTTTTGCAGGACCAAATTCAGCACCAGGACAAAAGCCAATTAATGGTTCATCTTGTGTTATAGTAAAAGTTGAAAGAGCTTGGGTTATTTCATTTTGTTCGACATTGAGTTTTGGCCATAGTAGTGGTTGTGGTAAATCGGAAGCCGAATGAATCTGTCTATTAGGATAAGCAAGAGCAATATAGCGTTCAATCATCAACGGAAATGCTTGCTTATCAAGTTTACGAAGATCGTTTAATAAACCATAACGCATCTCGCCTTTCCAACCTGTACGTTTAGGAATTTTGGCAAAAAATGGAATCAGTGCTGATTTGAATGAATTAGGTAATACAATAGCATGATCATAATGGTTATCACGCAGTGATTTACCTATTTTATGACGTTTTTTTAACGCAAACTCACCATGGCCTAATGGCATTGCAATTGCTTGATTCACTTCTGGCATTTTATTTAATAACGCTCGACACCAAGCCGGTGCTAAAACATCAATTTCGTTATTAGAATCAAGTTGTTTTAATGTACGATACAGGCTTTGCGACATCATCATATCGCCAACCCATGAAGGACCAATAATGAGTGTTTTCATTTAATCAATTCCATCTTATTGTTCATTGAGCCATTTCATATATTCAGCAGTTCCTTCTGCAACATTCTTAAATTCAATTGGGCATTTAGTTTTTCTAAATTTAGTCAGATCTGCTTGGGTATAGCTTTGATACCGTCCTTTTAGATGTTCAGGAAAGGGGATATAATCAATTTCATCTTTTTTATGGTAAGTAAGAACCGCATCAGCGACAGCTTGGAACGACTCTGCTCGACCTGTTCCACAGTTATAAATTCCTGATATTTTATTTTTCCAGAACCATAAATTGACCGCAACGACATCACCAACATAAATAAAGTCACGTTTAAAGTTTTCACTACCTGCAAAGAGTTTTGGTTTTTCACCTTTATTAATTTGTTCATTTAAGTGAAATGCGACACTTGCCATGCTACCTTTATGTGATTCACGTGGTCCATATACATTAAAATAACGGAATCCACAAATTGGCGAATTAGCTTGGGGTAGTAATTGTCTCACATATTGGTCAAATAAGAATTTAGAATATCCATATACGTTTAATGGCTTTTCGTAAGTGCGATCTTCAATAAAGTTATCACTGCGCCCACCATAAGTAGCGGCTGATGAAGCATATAAAAATGGAATATTGAAATCGAGACAGTAATGCAACAAGTCTTTAGAATAGTCATAGTTATTTTCCATCATAAACTTGCCATCCCATTCTGTGGTTGACGAACAGGCACCTTGATGAAAAACAACATCAATATTAAGATCGTCATGACTAATAATAGCTGCGATAAACTCATCTTTGTCCATATAATCGGCAATATCTAGATCAGCTAGATTAGAAAACTTGGTGCCGTCAGTTAGATCATCAACCACCAAAATATCTTTGTGCCCCAGGTCATTCAAACCTTTAACAATATTACTACCAATAAACCCTGCGCCGCCTGTTACAACAATCATGATCATTTTCCTTAATCAATAAAACTAATCTGCTTATAATAGCGATTTATGATAAATTTTTCGAGTGCTCATTTAAAAAAGCATGGGCAAGACGAGTTTTTTATGAATTCACTTTATTTTTTGCAGTAACTAAAATATATCTTGCTAAATTAAGATAAGGTTCAGTTTGGCAGTATTTTTGTTCCAGTTCTAATAGTTGTACAAAATGAGTTTCTGCTTTGGATTTATTGATTAGATAGTCATGAAAAATACGAATCCCTGTTTTTTGCAAAATATCAAAATCAAGTTGTGTAAGCCAGTGATATACGTCTGTTGGAACTCTTGGATAATCGGGAGAAAGTGTCTTTTTCTTACGCTTAGCTAACCCTGATTTTGTGTAACCAAAATTGCCTAATGTGACCGTTTTAAACAAAAGCGCATGATAGTTATAAAACATTAACGATAAAAAACCATCAAATTTAAGGTGTTGTTTTAATGATTTTATTAATTCAATTGGTTCAGCAACCCACTCTAATACAGCATGACAAATGACTAAATCAAACTGTTTGTTTATTAAGTTATCAAGCTGCTGAATAGAGCAACAAAGACAATCTATATTTATCTTTTCGGATTGAGCTTTTTGTTTTGCCAGTTCTAGCATTTGTTCAGAGATATCGCAAAGCGTTACTTGATGCCCAAGTTTGGCTAGCCGACAGGCGATCTGACCTTGTCCTCCACCAGCATCTAGAATATTTAATGATTTATTGTGCGGATAGGTAGCTAAAACTTTTTCTAGTTCTTGCCATACTACTGCTTCGCGAATTTGACCTTTGGTTGTGCCATAAATATTTTGTGCAAATTTATTGCTGATATCATCAAAATTACGATCTTGTTTATTCATGACTTATTTTTGATTGTTTAGTTGTTCTGCTTCAGCATTTATTTGCTCTATTTTAGTTGTCATTTGGCTATAGCACTGTTTCATTAAGGCTCTAGCATCCTCTTTGCCTAGATTTTTGGTTTCGATAGGTTCTAACATTTCAACAATGATATGTCCATTATTTAGGCGGTTTAATTTAATATTATTGGTTTGCGATACACAGATTGGCACAATTGGTACTCCAGCAGCAATGGCAGCTTTAAATGCACCTGTTTTAAACGGTAATAATCCCCGTCCACGGCTACGAGTACCTTCAGGAAACATCCAAATAGATATGCCACGCTTTTTAATTTCATTAACAACTTGTCCGATTGTGTCGTGAGCTTTTGATTTATTATTACGGTCAATAAGAATGTTACCTGTAAGATAATAAAGTTGCCCAAAAAAAGGAATCCAAGCCAGACTTTTTTTACCTACTGTTACCGTTTTAGGTTGCACAACATCACCAGCTACAACTATATCATAGTTATCTTGATGATTCGCAATATAGATACAGCTACCTATTATATTGATATTAGGAGGCGTACGAGTATCAACTTTTACTCCCAATATAGGTTTGAATAGAAAGCTAAATAAATGAGCAAATCTTGCTACATTTTTGGGATTTCTTGGGTTAAATAGGCAAAAAATGACGCCTAAAACACAAACGATAATACCAATTATAACACCACTAATTAAGCGAAAAAGAAATAGCATAATTTACCTCATAAGTTAATTTACGTATTATATACTTAATCTAAGCTAATATACAGTTCGTTAACGGCTTCTTCTAAAGGGTGATTATGTATAAACCAACTATAACTTGGGACGAAAATCAAACTCCTGTCTCTACCTATTTCGATGATGTTTATTTTAATACTGAAGGCGCAATTGAGGAAACCAGATATGTATTTGTTGAAGGTAATGATTTACGTCAGCGTTTTTTGAATCACAAGCAAGATACATTTATAGTTGGCGAAACAGGCTTTGGTTCAGGGCTAAATTTTTTGATTTTATGGGAAACATTTTTACATTTTAGAAGTCAATACCCGAATCATATACTTAAACATCTTGCATTTTTTAGTGTTGAAAAGTACCCGTTATCGTTAAATGAATTAATAAAGATTCATAATAGTGTGCTTTTTAAAAATAAAACATTACTTTCATTATCAAAACGACTTCAGGCTTTTTTAATTGATTCTACTTTCCAGTTTGACGATGTTAGTTTAAAGATATGTAATGATGATATTAGCAATTTTTCAGATTTTTTAATAAAGCAAAATGTTTTGATTGATGCTTGGTTTTTTGATGGATTTTCACCAGCTAAGAATCCAGATATGTGGTCAGAACGTTTATTTAAAAATTGTTTTAGCCTGACAGCATCTGGTGGTAGTTTTGCTACTTTTACTGCAGCAGGATTTGTTCGTCGTCGTTTAATTAATGCAGGATTTATCGTTCAAAAACGAAAAGGCTTTGGTTCAAAACGTGAAATGTTAGTTGGCTATAAGTGAGTATGTATATTTGTTACAGTCTTTTTGCAAATTAGATAAACAACATGAGTAATTTCCACTATTAAGTAATTTTCTAGAAATGATAAGGTAATTCATATAAAATATTAAACAATAATAATTTATTATTTATACTATATTTATGAAAATAAAAGTAAGTTAAATAGGAGAATAGATGAAAGCCTTAAAAAACGTTTTACTTATATTAACCACCGCTATGGTTTTAACTGGTTGTGAAGAAAAAAACGAAGAATATTATTTAAACAATATAGACTCAGCAAATAAAAAAGTAGAGCAATGTAATCAGGATCTAAAAAAGGCATTTATGGCAAGTGATAAAGGCGGTATCGAAAAGGTAGAAAAAGATCCTGAATGTCGTGCTGCAATGTCTGCAATTAAAAAAGACAAAAAGATAAAATATGAATTAGAAAACAAACGGAAAGAAGACGAAAGAAAACAAGCAGTAGATTCTGAAATGAGTGCTATTAAAAAACAAATTTCTGGTATGTCGTGGGGCGAATCAGTTAATGAATATTTAAAGGTAGATGAATGTAAAAGTAGTTTTTCATTTAATAAAAGCCCGAAATGTGAAGCTTGGGAAACGATTTATAAAGAAAAAGTAGATGAAGGTAAAAAAGAGTTAAAACAACTATCTTTTAATGAAATTAAAGCAAAAATGCAGTCTTTATGTAAATTAGACAAAAGAACTGGTTCTAATTGTAGTGTTGCCGAAAAAGCGTTAGAGGAAAAGGCGACTGATGAATTAGCTAATGCTGATATTCAAACCATTGAATCAAAAAAATCACTATACTGTGCAGATGATCTAGTTTTTTTACCAGTTTGTAGTATTAGTTGGGAAAAAGCATGGAAAAGAGAAAATGATAAGTACATTAAATTCTATACAGAAAATAATGCGGAATTTATTACTACATATAACTCATGCATAGATAAATTAGAAGCAGTTAAATCTCAAAAATTAGACTGGAACAAAGAAAGTAAATTACAAAAAGCAATAAAAGAAGGATACCCTTGTAGTCAGGTAAAGGATGCTTACACGAAAAGGGGAATGGGATATTCTTGGTTTGATAAAAAAATTGAAGAATAACCTAATAGTAGCTCCATGTCAGACAGGAACAAATTATGTAATATCAAACAAAAACGAATGTTGATAGCACTTTTTTACCGTTGAAATGGCTAACCTTATATGCAGCTTAGTTAAAGCGTCAGTTAGCACGTTTTAGGCTAGGATGGTGTTAGCCTTTTACCCTATTGAGATTCTGCATAAGATAATGGGCATAGAGTCCTTTGGGGTAATGTTAAAAATCGAATTGATAAATCAGATCCAATGTTTGAGCTAAACTTGATGTTGCATCTAAATAGAGACTAGGCATTAGGCGATAACGTAAAGTAAAAGTGGCCAATGAATCAAATATACCTACACCATATTTAAGTTGTAAATTAGGTAATATGTAGCCACTAACCACAACTTTAGAGTTATTACCGGCACCTTGCGTATCAAGTGTTAGATTTTTAATACCAAATACATTACCAATATCGCCAATATATTTACCTGTTTTCGCTGTGCCAATACCAACCAGCAAAGCTGTCATCATATCGCTATCGCTTTGTTCTGTACTATCGAGTCCTTGTCCTCGGATTAAGTAGGAGAGTGCTTCTTGCTGTGACATGGCGGGATCTGAAAATACTTCAATTTTTGGCGATTCAGAAGATCCTGTAACACGGATTCCAGCCATAATATTACTATTTTCCATTGCTTCTGGATTACGAATTGCTTCTATATCGAGTGTAGCTTGATCAGCCGATCCTGAAAAAGTAATGATGCCTTTATGAATAATTAAATCTTGCCCATAAGCATGGAATCGACCTGTTGGAATCAAAACTTCACCATGCAAATCAAGTCCTTTATTGGTTTGTGCCGCAATTAAACTACCTTTAAGCGAAGCCTTTAGTCCAAAAGCATCGACAATAACGTTATCACCAATATCAATTTCAAGATGACTATTGATCTTAATGCCAAATTCCTGAGGCCTAATAGGTTTCCGATTTATATCGAGCATTACTTCATCTGGTGAGACATCAACACTTGATGCTGGTAGTGATTCAACTGTTATTTTTCCTTTTGGAATGCTAACTTTACCTAATAACGTTAATTCATCTTGTGTTACATTGATTTTAATATCTGGAACAATTGACATAACAATCATTGGTGGCACAGTAACTTCCATGGCAGCGCCATTAACAGCTAACGAGGCTTGCCATTTATCTATAGTATTCCAGCTGGCATTACCATTAATATTAACATTGCCAGCTTGAGTTGTTAAAACACCTTTTAATGTGGATGATTTACCATTGAAATTGAGGTCAAATTTAGCTGATTTAATATCAATTGGTAATTGGCTAGATTTGATTTCGCTATTTTGTAAGTTAATATTTCCTGTTAGCAATGGCTCATTTAATGAGCCAGAAAATTTAACGTTACCATTAATAGCCCCTTTAGCATAGTCTTTGCTATCTAATAATGGGTTAATAATTGCTAAAGCTAAGTGATCGATACTTAATTGACCACTTAATTTTTTTTGTTCAATTGGATCAGTAATAACAAGATTACCGTTTATTTTTCCTAATTTATTCAGACCAAATTTCCAATCCAATTTAGCCTGTTGTTCATTAAATTCAGCATCTATTTTGAAAACATCAAAAGGCAATAGTAACGATTGGGAGGTAACCATTTGTTGAATATAAACATCATAACTTGTTAAATTTGCTTTTATTAATGGTATTGTATTGTCATTATTAAATTGAATAGTTATTTTTCCATTTACATTACCAGTAAGTTTGGTTTCACCGTCATTTGGTATTGGTAGCCTAGATAGATTAATGTTTTTTAAGGTGATACTTGTATCGGTATTTTTAGCTAACAAAAATTGCTTATCAAGGCAAATGCTTGACTTTCCATTAATCCAGCAATGAGCATTAATTGCTGGGATTTGATTATTAACATCATAAGATAAGTCAACAGATTTAGCTAATTGCCAACTGTTATTTTTGTTTAAATTGAGTAGCGCACCTGAAATGGTTCCGTTCCACTTTGTGCGTTCTTTATCAAGTTTTCCTGTTAACGATGTTTTTAGTGATGCAGGTTCACCATCAATATTAACGGTTAATATATGTTGGCTTTCACTTCCAGTTAAATCTACATTTAATTTTTTTATAGTTTGGCTTGAAAGTTCTATTGATTGCCCAGTGAGTTTAATGTTGCCACTGGCCTGTTCTTTATACTCAACTTTACCGGTAAGATTAGCTTTAGCTACTTTGATAGTATTAAAAGACAGTGAATTAATGGCTAAATTAGTATCTATAATTGCATTATCATGTGTGCGATTAAGTTTTATATTACCCACAATTGAACCTTGCATATCATCAACTATTAACGATAATGATTCGAGATTTAGCTTAGCCAGTAAGTTGCCTTTTTCAGCTGAACCATTTAAATCGATCTGATTTTTACCCCAATTAATTACAAAATTATTTGCAGTGGCTAAGTTTTCAGAATCAACATATACGTTACCAGATGCTAAAAAATTAGCATGGTTAATATTACCTTTTAGTTGTAGATTGGAAAAATCAAACGCCCATTTATCTTTGTCTAGTACGCCTGTAGTTTTAAATTGACCATTTAATCGAATCGGATAGTTAGGTAGTTCTTTGTACATATCAACATTATTTAGTTTTATGTTGATATCCCATTGTAATGCTTGTGGCCAACTTATATTTCCATCTATATTAATTTCACCTTGAGGTAATTTAATGATTCCATGATCAATGCTTGCCTCTTGATTAGTTCCTTTGCCAGCAATATCAAACGAAGTATTAATTAATTCTTTCCCTTGAATAATACCTTTGGCCGACATTTGAAACTGCTGTACATTACCATTTATTGATGTGGAAAAATCATTTAATTGATATTGTGCTTGTCCTTCAATTGGCCATTGAATATGCTTACCTTCAATTTGAGTGATTATAGGTAAGTATTTTTCAATAAAATTGATGTGTCCACTCATCACCATTTGATTCGAACCATCAAGGTTTATATTGGTTAATAACTCACCAAGCAATTTACCAGAAAACTGTGCTTCCAATCGGTTTTGTTCAGTATCTGCTTTTATTAAAGCTAATATAGGCCAGTTATCGTGTAATGTGATTTCGCCTGAAAGTGAAACATGTCCGCTAGCATAGGGAGTTATAGCATCTGTATCTAATTGTTTTATAATAATACGGCTATTAACAATATTGGTTTGAATTGTAACGTTATCAAAAAGGTAATCATGCTCCCCCATATGTAATAGCCAGTTTGTCCCTCTTAAACTAGTTACATTAATATCTAATGGAATATTAACTTGAGGCAATGATTCAATCAGTGGTTGATTAAAAAGTTGGGCGATTTTTTCATTAAGTGCGATATCTGTATCGGACGTTTTTACTGGTACATTTGCTGCTTTATTATCTGTAAAAATAGCATTCAACCCTGTAGCAACAGCAGGATAAACATGAATCTGATTATTAACCCATGTGGCTTTACCCGTGAAGTCAGACATTCCAAATTGCATATCATCAACAGTGACTTTTACATTAGTAAGGTGTGTGCTGTTAAGCTCTATAGGTAATGGAGTTTTGAGAACAAAATGTTGCTCTGCGGTGGTAGTATCAATAGTAGTTTCACTTGGTGAACTTTCGATTTCTTTAGTGTTAATTGAAACATTTACACCATTGGCATTGAATTGATTGATGCAGACTTCAGTCTTTAATAAACAAAGTCCTGTGAGTGAAAATGAAGCATCATTAACTTGAACATTAATACCCGGTAATTCAAGCGAAAGTCCTTGTATATGCAAATCATGAAAGGTGCCTTCAACTTGAGTTATTTTTAACTCAGGTAGAAATTTATTTAAAACATAGGTGGTTAGTTTTACACCAAGACTGGTGTATATAAACAAAATAACAAAAACAATTAGAAAGGCGATAACAGATAAAATAGCGATGCTTCGCTTTTTCCATTTACGTATCCGCTTTAATTTTTTTACTTTTTTAATTCTAGCTGAATATTTAGTCATATTATAATTCGCTTCCTAGGCCAATGTATAGGTGAATTGAACCTGTATCTTTGTTAAGTGGTGTTGCTAAATCGACCTTTATTGGCCCAACCGGAGAAGCCCAACGAATGCCAAAACCAGTTCCTGTATAAAATTTAGTTTTATCAACTTTATCTATAGCTTCACCTGTATCTACAAATGCAGCTCCCCACCATGATCCAGATAAATTATATTGATATTCAAGTGAACCAGTGATGAGTTTAGAAGCTCCTTTTAATTTACCTTTTTTATCCTTAGGCGAAATAGACTGATAACTGTAACCTCGAATACTGCGTTCACCACCAGCAAAAAATCTAAATGATGGTGGAACACGGTCAAAATTGCTCGCTTGTATAATGCCAAAATTGCCACGAGCTATAAATCGATGCGATTTTTTTAAGGAGCGAATCCAAGTTTGTTGTGCTTGAAATCGCACTAGATTAATATCTGAACCTAATACTTCTCCAGCTGATTCAACAGAATAACGTTGTGAATCGCCCCACATTGCTAATAAATTACCATCAGAACGGATTCTTGATATGCTAAGCGATGGGTAATACAAGAATGTTTTAAAACTTGAATCACCTTGGGTAAAGTCATCATTTAACACATTTAACCCTAATGCAGTTTGCCATCCATAAAAATTATCCCAATTACGTAAAGCCCCGAACGTATAAGAACGTGAGTAGGTATCATTATTATCTATCTTTTTATAACCACCTTGGATAGTGTAATATTGCTCTAAAGGTGATTTTTTTAAAGGGATTTTGTAACTCATGGTCACCAATTGTTCTGGCGAAGATAGTGATAAGTTACTTTGAAAACTTTGCCCTCGACTATTGATCCAAGGTTTATTCCAACCAATCTTACCATGCACGCCGTTATCTGTTGAAAAGCCCAACCCTAAGTCCATATTATTTTTTTTTCGGGGTGAGGTTTCTACATCAATGGGAAGAACTCTATCTTCGGTTAGATGAGGAAAATCTGGGACAACAACCACTGAATTAAACCAGTTTGTAGAAGTAAGGCGTCTATTTAATAATGATAATTGTTCAGCTGTATATTCCTCACCGTCTTTAAATGGCACAATATTAGCTAAATAGTCATCACGAATTTTGGCATTATGAAAAGTAACTTTACCAAATCGATATCGCCTACCTGTTGTATAATCAATATTCCAAAAGGCTTGATGATCAGACATAGATACAGCTAATTGATGTTTAGGCATATTGGCATCAAAGTAACCTTTTTTTAGTGATAAATTTTGCAGGCTTTTCTTAAATGATTCATAAATACCATGATTTAACACATCGCCAATTTTTGGTAAGTTGTTTTTAAGTAAATATTGAAAATCAGGATCTTGTTTCCCCTCACCAGTAATATTAATATTAAGCTGCTCAACTAATACGGGGTCGCCAGGTGAAACGTTAACAACAAGAACTTTTGGGTTTTGTGCGTTATATTCAAAGCTAGGAGAGTAGTAACCCAATGCACGTAATGCTTTTTTTGTTTCGCTTTCAAAATAACGCTTAAAATTTGGAGTATCACTAACTTTGTCAGGTGTAATTAATGAAGTTCGTGCCTCAACATTATCTGCAAGATCGCCTTTTAATCCCTTAATGGATAACTTCATGTCAGCATAACTTGTCGTAGCTGTCATAACTAAAAGTAAACCTAATGAACAGGAGAATCGAGACACATATACCTCGTATAATATTAAGATTCAAGTAAAGTTACATGACCGATAAAAGGTAAGTGACGATAGTGCTGAGCATAGTCAATACCATAACCCACAACAAATTCATCAGGAATTGAAAATCCGATATATTTAACTGGAACGTTTACTTCACGGCGAGAGGGTTTGTCTAATAGCGTACAAATTTCAATACTGCGTGGATGGCGCAATTCTAAAATAGCCATGACTTTGCTAAGAGTATTACCTGTATCTATAATATCTTCGATAATTAATACATCTTTATCACGGATATCCTCATCTAAGTCCTTTAAGATTTTAACGTCACGGTTACTAATAACAGCATTACCATAGCTTGATGCTGTCATAAAATCAACCTCGTGCCCGACAGTAATTGCTCGACTCAAATCGGCCATAAAAATAAAAGAGCCACGTAAAAGTCCAACTAAAATAAGTTCATTTTGGCTATGTTGATAATCTTGACTTATTTGTTGGCCTAGCTCAATTACACGTTTTTGGATATCATCAGTAGATATCATCATTTCTAATGTGTGTTTTTTCATTAATAATGCTCAAATTAAATTTTTAAAAAATTAAATGAGATTCTAGCAATTTTCCTTGGTAAAAAGAATAAGCGCCCCCATTTTTTATTAAACTAACATAGGAACAGATTGTTGTATTTTATACTTAAACGCCTAGTTACCTGAAACTTTTTGACAGCCATTCTTGACCAATTTTTTTTGTAAGCGACGTTTTTTAAAAAAGTTGCTCAAAACAGTACTACACTCGTTAGTTAATACTCCGCTAGTCACTTCTGCAAAATGGTTAATACCTTGGTAAGCAAGAACATCAATAAAAGAACCTGCTGCGCCAGTTTTATAATCTTTAGCACCATATACTACACGTTTAATACGACTGTGTATAATGGCTCCAGCACACATAATGCAAGGCTCAAGTGTGGTATACAGGGTCGTATTAATCAAACGATAGTTATTCAAATATTTACCTGCTTGTTCAATAGCCATCATTTCAGCGTGCGCAGTGGGATTATGCGTGCTGATGGGTTGATTAAAACCTTCGCCAATAATTTGATTATTTTCATCAACAATTACAGCACCGACAGGGATTTCTCCAAGCAACTCGGCGCGTTTAGCAAGCACTAGTGCATGTTGCATCCAAATTTCATCTGACATTTTCAAATTACAAATTATTTAGATTTAAAACATCGCGCATGTCGTATAAACCAACGGGTTGTTTGGCAAGCCAGAGCGAGGCTCGAACAGCGCCATTAGCGAATGTCATGCGGCTAGATGCTTTATGACTAATTTCAACGCGCTCACCAATATCAGCAAAGATAGCAGTATGTTCTCCTACTATGTCTCCAGCTCGGATAGTGGCAAAGCCGATAGCGCCTTGTGGTCTTTCCCCTGTATGACCTTCACGGCAGTAAACTGCACGATCTTTTAAGTTGCAATCAAGTGCATCTGCAATGGCTTCACCCATAGCTAATGCTGTACCAGACGGCGCATCAACCTTGTGACGGTGATGAGCTTCAATAATTTCGATATCGGTATAATTGCCCATAATTTTAGTGGCTTTTTCTAATAATTTTAGCACTAAGTTAACGCCGACACTAAAGTTTGCGGCAAAAACAATGGCAATATTTTTAGCTGCATCAGCAATAGCTTGTTTACCTGCATCATCAAAACCAGTTGTGCCAATGATTATCATTTTTTTATTTTCAACACAAAAAGTTAAGTGGGCGAGTGTACCTTCAGGTCGCGTAAAATCGATCAATACGTCAAATTGATCTTTAGCTTGTTCTAGATTATCGGTGACTTTAATGCCACAAATACCGATCCCTGCAAGCTCACCTGCATCACTACCAATTAGTGAGGAACCTGCTCGTTCAAATGCTGCTCCTAAGGTAACCCCTTTGATTTGCGAAACAGCTTGGATAAGTTGCCGTCCCATTTTGCCACCAGCGCCTGCGATCGCGATACGAACCATATTTGTTGACATATAACTTTCCTTAACTTTTTGTGAATATAGATAAATAAATATTATAGCGGAAAATAAATAACTTATACACATCGACTAAACTTAAATGCTAGAATTTTTGAACCGTTTTCTATAAAAAATAATCAGGAGTTTATTATGCGATCTCCGTGGTATTTTGGTTGGAATATTGTTATTGCGGCCTCCTTTCTAACTTTACTTTCTAGTGGATTAAGAATGAGTATGGGAGTTTTTTTTCTTCCCATTGCAAATGATCTTAATTTTAGTCGTAGCATTCTTTCTGGAATTATTGCTATAGGTATGCTTTTCTCTGGAATTGCTATGCCAATAGCGGGATATTTAGTCGGTAAATATGGTACTCGTTTTGTCCTAATATTAGGTTCCATCATTATTATTATTTCTACTGTTTGGTCAGCTAACTCAGCTGATTATTGGAACTTTTTTCTATCTTTTGGTGTTGCGTTATCTTTTGGTACTTCCTTTGTTGGTTCTGTCAGTTTTACGCCCATTGTGGCACGTTGGTTTATCAAGCGTAGAGGGTTGGCTTTATTTATTTTATCAACAGGAAGTATGGCAGGTATTGCTGTAATGTTACCTGTTTTTGCTTTCTTTATTCCTATTTATGGATGGCAAACAACGCTAATTTCGTTTGCTGTGATTTTTATGATTATCGCTTTGCCTATTGCTTTGTTTATTATGAAAGATAATCAATCGGAGATCGAAGTCTCTGGTATAGAGCCTGTTATCAATCAAAAAATAGAGCCTAGTATCAAACTTATAGATGTGTTAAAAACACGTCCATTTTGGCAACTGAGTTTTGGGCTTTTTACCTGTGGCTTCAGTATGAATTTATTAGGAACACATGGAGTCCCAATGCTTACCGATCATGGATTTGACCCTATCATTAGTTCTAATGGTATTGGTTTGATTGGTTTAGTCGCTATTTTTAGTACCTTAGTTTTGGGTTATTTATCTGATATAGTGCAACGAAAAAACATTTTAATGATGGTCTATTTAATACGAGGTTTAGGTTTTATTGCTCTTGTTTTAGCATCAACTAAATGGCAGCTTTTTACTATTGCAGCAGTGGGTGGTTTGGTTTGGGCTGGTGCTTTGTCGATGTCTGGAGCCATTACCGCTGATATTTATGGTGTAAAAATTGTGGGACTACTTTCAGGATTAACCTATTTGGGACATCAAATTGGTGCGATGATTGGTTCATGGTTAGGTGGATGGGCTTATGATCATTTACACACTCATTTAGTTGCGTTTGGTACGGCGAGTATTTTATTGTTACTGGCGGCATTTAGTGCTTATCATCTTCCTAAACGATAATCGTTCAAAACAAATGGACGCCAAGTAGCGTCCACTCTTGCTTATAAAACTTTTAGTAATTCAACATCAAAAATTAATGCACTGTATGGTGGAATTGATGCGCCAGCACCTTGAGCACCATAAGCTAATTCTTGAGGAATATATAAACGCCATTTTGAACCTTCAGGCATAAGTTGTAGCGCTTCAACCCAGCCTTTAATCACACCATTGACTGGAAACTCAGCAGGTTGTCCACGTTCAACAGAACTATCAAATACTGTGCCATCAATTAGTTGCCCTGTATAATGAACTTGCACGCGATCGGTTGCTTTCGGTAAATCGCCATCGCCTTGTTTGATGATTTCGTATTGTAAACCTGATTCAGTCGATTTAATGCCATCTTTTGTAATGTTTTCTGCTAGAAAATCTTTACCTGCTTGAGCAATTTTTTCTGCTTGTTTGGCCTTCTCTTTGGTTGCTTGTTCATGCACATGGCGTAATGCTTCATGTAATTCTTGTAAAGGTAGAGCAGGTTGATTACCCGATAATACATCTTCCATTGCTAGTTTTAATGCGTTGAGTTCTAAATTATTTAAGCCAGATTCTTTTAGTTGTTGTCCTATTTGCAAACCGATAGCATAACTTGCTTTTTGATCTATAGTTTCTAGTTTCATTTTGTACCTTTGATGTTTAAAAATAGTGTCTATTATGACAGTATTAAGTTGGTTGATACAAGAATAAAAGTCAAGTGATAATTTATGTTAGGACCTACTGATATCAGAATCATTATCTAACTGTAGAAGAATTTATTAATTTGGCTAGCACTTATGAAAAATATCAGCGATAATATATATCATTATTTTTTTATGGATAAAGTTAGATGCTGTTTCGTAAGTTTACCTCTTTTACAATTGTAGCGAGTGTTTTATTAACTGGTTGTTCGGTTGTTGATCGTTGGGTATATCGACCTGATATTAACCAAGGTAATTATGTAACACCAGATGCTATAGACCTATTACAAGTTGGTCAAAATAAAGAACAGGTTGTATTTATTATGGGGTCACCAATGTTAACTTCTGTCTTTGGTGATCGTGTTTGGTATTATGTTTTCCGTCAACAACCGCAGCATGGCGCTGTTAGTCAAAGAACCTATGTTGTCTATTTTGATGAAATGGGTATTGTAAAGGATATCAAAACTTCAGAGCTAGCAGGTTCTAAATCATTAGAAGAAATGAATAAACAAGGTATATCAGATCCAATTGATACAAAATCTGATGATGATACTCCTGAATCTTAATTAAAATATAAAATAAAAGCCTCATTTAAAAAATGAGGTTTTTATTTTGGTTTAGCTACGGCTATTGATCTTTTGTATTAATTATAAGCTTATTTATACATTTTTAGCTACATCATACAACTGCCAATGTGACCATACTAATATAAATTCTCGACAACTTATTGTTACGATTGCTATACCTAAATAATGTTTTATCTTATTTGTTGACGAGGATCATTATACTCATCTTAAATATTTAGAATTTGCTACTGTAGATTTACAATCAGGTTATTTTAATCATGAGTTGTAAACAACTCGGTATTTTCCTGCAACTTATCAGTTAAAATTAATTATTCAATTGTGGGACAAGGCAGATTCTGTTATACTGCATTCCCGTCTGATTCTTATTTGTTATATTGGTTTTTATGCTTTAAAAATCGATACAACATTGTTCTTATAAATTAATAATGGTCTGGTATTAATGGTCACGAATTATATTTTTGTTACAGGCGGTGTCGTTTCTTCCCTTGGTAAAGGCATTGCCGCAGCATCACTTGCTGCAATCTTAGAAGCCCGCAATTTAAATGTCACCATGCTCAAACTTGATCCCTATATTAATGTCGATCCGGGCACAATGAGTCCTATTCAACATGGTGAAGTGTTTGTGACTGAAGATGGTGCAGAAACCGATCTTGATTTAGGTCATTATGAACGTTTTATTCGCACTAAAATGACGCGAAAAAATAACTTCACTACAGGGCGCATTTATTCTGATGTGTTACGAAAAGAACGACGTGGTGATTATTTAGGGGCTACAGTTCAAGTTATTCCTCATATCACTAATGCAATTAAATCACGTGTAATTGATGGAGCAAAGGGGTTTGATGTCGCAATTGTTGAAATTGGTGGTACTGTTGGTGATATTGAATCACTTCCGTTTTTAGAAGCGATTCGTCAATTAGCGGTTGATGTTGGTCGTGAACACACATTATTTATGCACTTAACCTTAGTACCTTATTTGGCCTCTGCAGGTGAAGTCAAAACCAAACCTACGCAACATTCAGTAAAAGAGTTGCTATCAATTGGTATTCAACCCGATGTGTTAATTTGCCGTTCCGATCGCATTATTCCTGCTCATGAACGAGCTAAAATTGCACTATTTTGTAACGTGCCTGAACGTGCAGTGATTTCACTTAAAGATGTCGATTCTATTTATAAAATTCCGGCATTATTAAAATCACAAAACTTAGATACTTTTGTTTGTAAACGTTTCAATCTTGATTGTAAAGAGGCCGATCTTTCTCAATGGGAACAAGTCATTTATGAAGAAGCGAACCCAGTTGGTGAAGTGACTATTGGTATGGTGGGTAAATATATTGCTTTACCCGATGCCTATAAATCAGTGAATGAAGCATTAAAACACGGTGGATTAAAAAATCGTTTAACGGTGAATATCCGTTATATTGATTCAGAAGATCTTGAGTCACGTGGTACTGATTTACTAGAAGGTTTAGATGCTATCTTAATTCCTGGTGGATTTGGTTATCGTGGTGTTGAAGGCAAAATTATGGCCGCTCGCTATGCACGTGAAAACAAGATCCCGTACTTAGGTATTTGCCTTGGTTTACAAGTGGCTATGATCGAATATGCGCGTAATGTTGCGGGTATTAAAGATGCTAACTCAACCGAATTTGTTAAAGATTGTGCAAACCCAATCATTGCTTTAATCACAGAATGGAGCGATGAATCGGGCAATGTAGTACAGCGTAACGAAAACAGTGATTTAGGCGGCACAATGCGTTTAGGTTCACAAATTTGCCATTTAGAGCCAAATTCATTAGTATACGATATGTATAAAAACGAATCTATTACCGAGCGTCATCGACATCGTTATGAAGTAAATAATAATTTATTACCTGAAGTGGTTAAAGCTGGGTTAAAGGTCACCGGTCTTTCAACGGATAGAAAGTTGGTTGAGATTATCGAAATCCCAGATCATCCATGGTTTGTTGCGTGTCAGTTCCATCCAGAATTCACATCAACACCACGAGATGGACATCCACTATTTAGTAGTTTTATAAAAGCTGCCAAAGCTTATCAAGAGCAGCAATAAAAATAGTTTTAAATTAACATTTGTAATATATCTGTCATATAGAGGAAAATAACATGGCAAAAATCGTTAAAGTACATGGTCGTGAAGTGATCGACTCTCGTGGTAATCCAACAGTTGAAGCCGAAGTTCATTTAGAAGGTGGTTTTGTTGGTCTTGCAATCGTGCCATCTGGTGCGTCAACTGGCTCACGTGAAGCGTTAGAACTTCGTGATGGTGACAAATCTCGCTTTTTAGGTAAAGGCGTATTAAAAGCGGTTGAAAACGTTAACGGCCCAATTGCTAAAGCTGTAGTGGGTAAAGATGCGTTAGATCAAGCCGCTGTCGACCAAGCTATGCTTGACTTAGATGGAACTGATTTTAAATCTAATTTAGGTGCTAACTCAATTCTTGCTGTATCTTTAGCAACGGCTAAAGCAGCTGCAGCAGCTAAAGGTGTTCCTCTTTATCAGCACATAGCTGATCTTAACGGCACTCCAGGTCAATATTCAATGCCATTACCAATGATGAACATCATCAACGGTGGTGAGCACGCTGATAACAACATTGATTTACAAGAATTCATGATCCAACCAGTTGGTGCTAAAACAGTTCGGGAAGCAATCCGCATGGGTTCTGAAGTATTCCACAACTTAGCAAAAGTATTACACGCTAAAGGTATGAATACTGCAGTTGGTGATGAAGGTGGTTTTGCTCCTAATTTAGGTTCAAATGCTGAAGCATTAGCATGTATTAAAGAAGCGGTAGAAAAAGCAGGTTATGTTTTAGGTAAAGACATCACGTTAGCGATGGACTGTGCGGCTTCTGAATTCTATAACAAAGAAACTGGTAAGTATGTATTGAAAGGTGAAGGTAACAAAGAATTCACTGCTCAAGAATTTACTCATTACTTAGAAGGTTTAACTAATGAATATCCAATCGTATCAATCGAAGACGGTTTAGATGAAAGCGATTGGGAAGGTTGGGCTTACCAAACTAAAGCATTAGGTCACAAAATTCAATTGGTGGGTGATGATCTATTTGTAACTAATACTAAAATCTTTAAACAAGGTATTGAAAAAGGTATCGCTAACTCTATCTTAGTTAAAGTAAACCAAATCGGTACATTAACTGAGTCTATCGCTGCGGTTAAAATGGCGAAAGATGCGGGTTATACTGCAGTTATTTCTCACCGTAGTGGTGAAACTGAAGATTCAACAATTGCTGATTTAGCAGTAGGTTTAGCGGCTGGTCAAATTAAAACTGGTTCAATGAGCCGTTCGGACCGTGTTGCTAAATACAACCAATTAATCCGTATTGAAGAAGCTTTAGGTTCAAAAGCACCATTCAACGGTTTAAAAGAAGTTAAAGGCCAATAATTCTTTTTGATAAAAGACGTTATTGCTTAAAAAACGGTGACTAGTTCACCGTTTTTTATTTTCAAATAATTTAAACCTACTTAATGTAGGAATAGTTGCACCGATTAAGGTTGTGTTGTACTCTTAACATTTGATTTTTTTAAGGCTTATTAATAATCAAATATGTATTGATTAATTTAGTGTTCTTATAATAGATAAAATAACTAACTAACTCAATTTAAAGTTCTACTTATGAATAATATTACGAATATGTCTCAGCCAAAAAGTAAATGGCAACTTTTTAACTGGCTTTATACTGGTAAATTACCATTAAACGAATTATGGCTTAATCCGACTTATCGTTATAAGTTTTTTTTTAGAACCTTGTTTTTAAGTCCAATCACCTTAAAATGGCTTGATAAACTAAGGCAGTACCCATTACTCGGCGATTATTTTTCGTGCCAAACAAATTTGCCATGCAAATTACAGCGTCCTTATTTAGCTTCTTGCTTGAGTCAAAAAGCCCGTTATGACGCTTTGGCGTATCACTATGATTTTTTAGCTAAACAACCTGAAAGCGTAAGCAAGGCCTTTTATAATCCGCAATTGCCTTTTGTATTGGCGGATGTAACAGTTAAAAATGAACAAAACATTCAAATAGCAGTGCAAGCCCGTAATAAATTTGCAAGAGAAGGCGAAATCAGCCTTTATTTTTATGATAGTGATGGCATCGACTTAGCCACTTTAACATTTTCAATCGTAGAATATCAAGGTAAGCCAACGCTATTTATTGCAGGATTACAAGGCACAGGACATAATGATGCGCGTACTCGTGTACAAAAAGCGACTAAAGCCTGCTATGGGTTATTCCCTAAACGTGTTGTAGTTGAAGCTGTATTAACTGTTGCTCGTTATTATCAGTTAACTCAAATTGTTGCTGTGGGCAATAAAACACATATATATAACAATTGGCGCTATAATAGCCGCCAAGAGCGCATTTTATCTGATTATGACGATTTTTGGTTAACTCTTGATAGCAAACAAGATGCCAATGGTTTATTTATATTACCAAACCAAATTAATCGAAAATCCATTGAAGAAATCGCCAGTAAAAAACGTTCAGAATATCGAAATCGTTATGCTTTATTGGATCAGCTTCAACTTAATATTGAGCAAAAATTAGCATCATTGACTTAATGATTAGCAGTAACATGTTTAAAACATAGGTTTGATCCAATTATTTAAAAATAAAAATCAGGAATAGTTAAGGAATAAAATATGTATTTTGGTATTCTTATTGCGTTAGTGCCATTGTTTATTGGTTATTTAATTAAGATTAAAAATGATAATTTGATGACCAAGATTAACCAAACATTGAGTTGGATGGTTTACCTTATTTTATTCATTATGGGATCTGAACTTGCACATTTAGATAACTTAACTACAAATTTACAAATGATTTTATGTTATACCGGTGTTCTTTTTATTTGTACATTTGGGGGTAATTTTGTTGTTTTAATTATTTTTGATTATTTTCTTTCTACCAAGGCATATAAAACAGATCAAACTTACGAATCACGTTTTAAAATGATTTTTGAGTCATTGCGTGTTTGTATTGCATTAATTGTTGGGTTTATTTGCGGATTATTTCCATTATTTATTTGGCAATATTCAGAAAGTACCACGCAAGTTGTATTGGTTTTTTTATTGTTTTTAGTCGGTATTCAATTGCGCAGTAATAATATTTCAATTAAGCACATTCTGCTCAATAAAATAGGCATAATTACAACGCTAGTAGTTACGATAAGTGCATTTTTGGGGGGCATTGTTGCGTCATTTGTTTTAGATTTGCCCGCACGAGTTGGTCTTGCTATGTCATCGGGTTTTGGTTGGTATTCGTTATCGGGTATTTTAATGACAGAAGCCCATGGTCCAGTTATTGGTAGTGCTACGTTTTTAAATGATATTCTGCGTGAATTATGCGCAATTATCTTAATCCCAACACTAATTAAACGCTACCAATTAACCACATTAGGTCTGTGTGGTGCAACATCAATGGATTTTACACTCCCCATGCTGCAAAAAGGTGGTGGGATAGCCATAGTGCCTGCGGCTATTGCGCAAGGTTTTTTATTGACACTTATAATGCCGATATTTATTACGTTATTTAACTATGGAGGGTTTGGGTTTTAGCTTAAAAAAACAAAGCCTACTTAAACGGAGTAAAAAGGTAATGGGAAAGTATAGTTTATTAAAAGGTAAAGTAAGACGTTTAAAAATATTGAAAGTAGATCAAGAAAAGGATCACAATAAAAAAACAGAAGACTGTGGTTTTATTGAGTCAATTTTGGGGCTATTTATTATCGAGATGATCGGTGGATTTATTCTAATAACTGCAGCTATATGTAAGTTTGTTTATGAATTCATGCTTAGTTTATTTACTTTTGGGTTACTACAAACCAAGCTATTGAAAGGCACACCATTTGTTTGTTATATCGGTAATGTCAAAGTCAAAGGTAAGTTAGAAAATGTCGCTTTTAAAAATGGTGATTACGTCGAAATGGTTGTCAAACAAATTGATAAGAACAAATATCAAGCTTATGCCGTCCGCTTTCCTAAATACCATGCTTTATTTTTCCCTAAAGGAGTTGGTCTTTCGACGTTGCAATTGCTGAAGTATTGTATGATTGGTGTTGGATCGATAATATTATGTACCGATGGTTTTATTTTCATTAGCGTATTATTCAATCATGAGTGGGATTCTTTAGAAGTGATAGAAATTACCAAAACAAACTGTATTGGCTTTGTTGCTTTTGTGTTCTTTTTTTTCTTCGTTTTTGGTGGGAGGTTAACTTTTATTTGTAACCGCATTTATGCCACTTTAGGTTATCCAAAACCATGGTTACACAACAGTTGGTATGAAGAATTCTTGTTTTTCAAAATGAATCGTCGTCGGGATCCTGAGCTATTTAATGATCCTCAAACGTCAGAATTTCAAAAAATTAGAAATAAAGATATACAGCCTTCAGCTAATTATTACTGTCGAACACCTATTATACCAAGTTGGGTAAATATTATGGATGAATGATAATTTATAAATTTGATGAACTAAATCTGACTGCAGGTTTAGTGAAATTTTAATTCATATAATGGTGTGCGCACATGTTTGAAGAAGTCTTAATTACCAAACGGTATAGAATCCTGAATATTTTTTACAAAAATATAATCTAAATTAGGTAAATGCTCATATTGAGTACTCAATTCACAAAAAATTATGCTGTTTGTTTCATGTTTTATATACAATGGTAGTCATGCTATTTAGACTCAAGAGATCGAGATCATTTAGTATTATATATGGTTTGATGGCTAACTATAAAATATCTAGTCAAATCAGTGATGGTTATTTTCTATGATATATGCGCAATATTGCTTGTTGTTGATAAGGTGTTAATTTTGTTTTTATGTCTATTGATTACAGTATTTTCTCAAATTACTATAAACAACGTGAGTAATTCCTACAGTTATGAGTTTTTATACGCTTAACAAAACTTTACAAAAAAGTAGATGAAAAATAAAGTTTTTATTCTAAAATAGAGTAGCATAGTTATATACTATTTTATGTTAAAATTACTAAAAACAACATTAACTGTTTATTTTATAACAATAAATTTAAGAAAATAAGTATGAGGAATAATAAAATTATGATAAAATATGGACTTAATCGGGCATCGGGCATCGGGCATCGGGCATCGGGCATCGGGCATCGGGCATCGGGC